>JBCBWJ010000117.1:0-7431 GCA_039817165.1 Pseudomonadota bacterium
GCACGATCGACACACCCAAGTTTTCGTGCACCATGCTGGTGATCGCCTCAAGGCTATCAAGTTCCATCGTCTCGGACACGCGGATGCGGCGGGCGATGATCCAGTTGTCGATCACCCCGCCCACCACGGCGTTGCGATTGAACCGAATGAAGGGGCGGGTTTTGAGCAAGGTGATGGGGTTCTCTTCGGTCTCGTTCAGCCCAGTGATAAGGTGCATTGGTTCTTGTGCGAGATCGCGAAAGACCAGGCCTTCGGGCATCAGATGCGGTTTGGAGATGATGGCGGCATCGAGCGTTCCGCGCTCCACCTCAACAAGCAGAGACCGGGTGAGACCGGGGCGGATGTGCAGGCCGATTTCTGGATACTTATCCTTGAGGACAGACATGGCGAGCGGGGCCAGACCGGTGAGCGTGGTTGGCATGGCCCCGAGCGCGATTGTCCCGCTCAGGCCCCCATCGGCCAACAAGGAAGGGATCAGCGTGTCGTAATCATGGATGATACGACGCGCGCGGGCGACGACCTGACGGGCCATTGGGGTCAGCTCCGGCGTGCGGGTTGTTCGATCAAAAAGGGCGACGCCCAGATCGGCCTCAAGCGTGCGCATTTGCTGACTCACGGCGGCATGGGTGACATGCACGGTCTCTGCCGCCGCGCTGAAGGTTTTGGCATCCGCGATGGCAACGAGGGTCTTGAGATGCTTGATCGTCATGGGTGAGATATGATGGTTTTGCTTACATTTGCCAAAGAGTTCAGAGCTTTCGTTAAACAAACCTGACAGAAAATGCCATCCCGCGGCCGAGATCACAACGGATGAATGACCTCAATCGCCTCTTTGATCGGCGCGATACGGCGGTCGTTTGGGTCAAGTTGTTCAATCAATTCGTTCAAGCGCACAGAACCACCGCGCGGAGGCATGAAGGTTCTGAGCTCCTCCATCATGGCGACATAGGCGGCGAGATCGGCGTCAAAGCCTGACATTGGCGCAGAGGTCGGCAGGAAGGCCATTTTCAACAGATAAAGCTCTGCGTTTTCGGCACCGGTGGCTTCCACATGCGCCAAGAGGCGATGAATGTTAGCCAGATGGGCATCGGTTTGGCCAAGCTCTCGTAACATACGGATGATGAAGAGGTGCCGTTTGGCCGAGTAGAGAACCGAGATCATGTCCTTTGGCGAAGCAATGTTCTGTTCCACCCAAGGCTTTAATGCTTCGGGCGTCTGATCGCGACGGGGGTGGGCATGGTAGCGCGCGGCGAACCCGCTATAGGCCGATTTAACAGGCGCTATGATCTCTCGCGCATGGGCCATGTGAAAAATGTCGAACACGTCCGGATCAAGGCCATCAAACCCGCGGCTAGAGACGAAACGGTGATCGGACATACCTGCCTCTGCCGCCATCTGTGACAGGTGTTGCGCGGCGAGCGGTTCATCGGAATGCACGCGAACCTCGCCCGGGGCACAGGTCGACTGAATGAAATGCAGCGAGGCATCATAGGGGATGAAGCGTTCCATGTACCCAAAGTGGCGCCATTGCCCGTGCACCAGATCGCCGTGACGGATGTGAATGCCGCTATAGTCTTGCCCCTGAAGCGTTTCCATGGCCGCGCGGATTGCCGGCGCGAAACACTTTGGCGGCAGGACGTTGACGAATGGCCCGACAGGACCGGGGTTGAGATCTGAGGGGATTTCGTCTTCGCTCAGCGCATCGATCACACGGTGGTCCGCCGGCCCATCGCCTTGCCGTGCCAGGATTTGACGCACGTCTTTGGGGTCAATCATGCGGCCATCGAGGAACTCTGGGGAAAACACATCCTCGGGGTCGATATGCATAGGATGGATGCGGCCATAGGGCCAGGACAGGCGCACCGGAAAGCCGAACGCACGGCTGATATAGAGGGCAAAGCTGAGCGAGGTCAGCCTGCCGCCCAGCCTATCGTAGCGCTTTGCGATCAAACTGGTCATCGCATTCCAACTGCCCGCTTGTTCCCCGGCGTCAGAGGTAGCACGAAGGGCGTGGTTGGAAAAAGGCGGAATGATCGGACGAGATCAGGATCGTCTCTTTTGTTCTGCCGCTTCAAGCTTGGCGATGCGCTGATCCATCTTGGTCATGAGACCGCCGAGGATCAAGATCACGTCATCTGCTTCAAAAGACAATTTCTCAAGATCGACATAGTCGCCATCGGCGTCGAAATCATACAGGTTTTCACATCCAAAGAATTCTTTGAAAAAGGCCTCGTTGTCGGCACCGTAGACGTCTTTGACCTTTTTGCGGAGATCGGGCGAGAGGATTGAATGTTCGGCATGAAAGCGGCTGCGACCTGCCTCAGCACTGGCCTCAACCAGCATATCGGAGAACTGCATGCGAGGATTGAAGCGATTGATCTCAAGCATCAGGCGCAGTTCAAGCGGTGAGGGACTGGTGTTGACCGCGGTATCCTCAAGGCCCAGATCAAGTTCCGGGTCGCACCCTATGGCAGACAAAAACAAGCCAAAGATGCCCTGCGGGTGATCGGCACTGCTTTCATATGTGTGAATGTGAAGCGCAGTGTCCGGCAGCGCATCGCGCAGCTTCGAAAACCGCTTGAAATAGAAGTTCTGGCCACGCTGTTTTACCCAGTTTGCAAAGAAGTCTTCGGGCCGGCCCCGTTCTCTGTGGCGTTTGACCTTCTGCATGTAAACGGATGCCAGAAGGCTGGCTTGGTTGCGGGTGAAATATACAAGCTCGACCGTGCCTTCGCGGCTCAGGTCATGAACAAGTTCGGCCATCTGCGGCACCGGGAGTGCACTGAAGAACTCACTGGACAAAAGCACGTCGTGGCGGGTGGCGCGGATGCGCGAGAGAAAATCTGCAGTGACACCTTCGCGTCGTTGGTGCAGGGAGGACGGGTTTTGGGGCGGTAGAAATGTCTTGGCAAGCACCACACCGTTGCCAGACGAAATCTTGCCTTGGGCCTGATCTTCGAAGGCGCCAGCCTTGATGTAATCGAGCCCCAGTTTTTCGAGGATCACGTCGCGGCCTTGGGCGAATTTCACCTGAAGCGCGCTGGAACCTGTCTTGCCAAGGCCACAGTGAAGTAGGATTCGTTTACTCATGATCCGGTCCCTTTGGTGGCCCGGTGGCGGAGCATCTCTTTGTAAGTCTGGCGGTACTTTTCCATCATCTGCTCAATCGTAAACTGTGCATCATATCGGCGCTTTGCGGTCTCACCCAGGCGGGCGCGTTCCTCGGGCGACGCAATCAGGCCCTTTAAAGCCTGCTCAAAGGCGTCCGCGTCAAGGGTTGAGGTGTCCGACAGTGGCACGATCACACCGCACGGCGTTTCAGTTTCGCCCAGAATGTAGGGAATTTCGCCAGCATCCGTGGCCACGATCGGTTTGCCAAGTCCCATCAGTTCCAACAGGACAAGCGGCATGGATTCGCCCACGAAAGAGCTTGGCAGGATGCCGATGTCGCAGACCGCCATGTAATCGTGAATGTCGGCGCGGTGGCCGTAGAGATGCACGTTGGGCAACCCGCGCTCTTGCAGGATGTCATAAGCGTCTCCCTCGCCGATCAACATCAGGTCAACGGGCGTGCCGCCTGCGTTGAGGGATTGCACCATCTCAGCCGCGGCCAGCCAGCCTTTGCTTTCGATGGCGCGGGAGGCCAGACAGAGCACAACCGCCTCTTCGCGCAAGCCAAGCTCCGCGCGCGTCGGCGTGCGGGTGTGATTGACAGGTGCGCCGTTGGGGATACGGGTGACATGGGGGGGTGTGCCATAGGCTTCAAAGACACGCATGTTTTTGTCGGCGATGGGCACCCAGGCGTCCATACGCTCCAGCATGTAGGCCATGAGTTCGGGGAACCGTTCATCGATCTGGCGCTCTTCCAGCACGGATTCGTGGCACCCATGCATCGTGGTGATCCAGGGCATATCCGCCATCTCTTCGATCCCGTGCGTGGCAACAAAAGCATCCGCCCACCACAGCGAAGAATGGATCAGGTCAATGTCGTAGTCTGCGCAAACCGCCTGAAGGCTGTTGTGTGCGGCGTCAAACTTGGGAATGAAGGCCACACGCGGCGAGATTTGCGAGACGACTTTGTCATGGCTGGGCAGGTAGGCCACGTTGCCAAGAACCGCCCGGCCGCCCATCTCGGCCCAAGCGTTGGCCATGCGGACAGCAAACATCTGCCCTCCACCCGGCGCGAGATCGGACACGACAAACAGGACCGAAGGCAGGCGTTTGGTGGGCGTGGCGCGGGTGGCCGCCGTGAGGATCTTCTGGCGCTCGGTTGGATCTGTGATGGCGAAGCGATCAACATCTTCGGTGACGAACCGCTCAATCCGGGCCATGGTGGCGGGGCTGAGGGTATAGTTTCCCTGGACATAGTCGCGCACGGTTTGCAGCTCTTCAAAGTAGAGCGGGGAGCCTTCGGTTTGTGCCGTCACTGTGGTGTCATGTCGGCGGTGATAGTTCGTGGCCCCGTTGCGGTACGACACCCGCCCGCCCCGCATGGCGCGCAGGTAGAAGTACCAATCGCCACACATGCGCATGGATGTGACCCGTTCTGAGAACTGAGGCTCCGGGGTAAATTTGCGCATCATCACGGCGCTGCCATTGGGGATGCAATTGGCGATGCCAAGGCCAAGATCGGCTTCTTGATTGTCGGTCACGTCGTAAGGCTCGGACCACCGCGCTTCTGCAATACGGTTGAGATACGGGCCTTCGTAATCGCCTTGCACCTGGCCATCGGCGTTGACGGGAACGGATTTGGCATAGGCGAGAAACGTGTTGCGGTCTTCAAAGGCGGGCACCAGCGTGGCCAGCAGATTGGGGTCGCAAAAGTCATCCGCCTCTGCGATCCAGATCAGATCGGCCTGGGCCAGCTCCATCCCTTTGATCCACTGCTTGAAGGGGGAGCCGCTGTTGACCTCGTTGACGATGACGCGGGTATCGAGACGGTTTTTGGCCCAGCTGTTGAGGACATCCAGGGAGGCATCGGTGGACCGATCGTCTATCAGGATCACCTCAAAATCCTTGAAGCTTTGCGCGGCGATGGAGGCGAGGCGTTCGGGCAGATAGGCCTCGTAATTGTAGTTTGGGACCACGACACTGACCGACGGTTTGAGGCCAGCGGCCTTTTGAATGAGCGAGAAAAGCTGCGGACCCGTTTGATCGATCGTGTGGTGGGTTTTGACCAGCGTGCGGGCGGTCGCCCCGTGGGTGGCGCGCAGGTCGGGATCGTTGATGTAACGCAGCGTGGCCTCGGCCATGGCGCTCGCATCGAGGAACGGAACCACGGCACCGCAGCCTTGCGAGACCAGCTCTGGCATGCCACCGGCATCGGCAAAACACATGATCGGGTTTTGTGCGATGCCCGCCATGAGGCACACCAGCGGGAACGGGTCCTCCTCTGACGGCAACAGGAAGATATCGCTGGCGTTGAGGTACTTTTGCACGTCCGGGGCAAAGCCAGTGATCGTAACCCTGTCGGTGAGGCGCTTTTCGTCGATCAGCGCCTGACAGGCCTGTTCGTCCGGGCCGCCGCCGACCCAAATGAAACGCAGTTTCTTGTCGGTTTGAGCGAGCACGCGGTCGGCGACATCGATGAAAACCTCGGGCGACTTACGCCAATGCAGCACACCGCAGGCTGACACAATGAGGGTCTCCGGGTCTTCGCCGATTTCAGCTTTGGCCACGCTCCGATCACCTGTATCGGAAAGCCCGTCTGCTTTGTCGAGGAACCCCTGGACCATCTCAAGGCGCTCTGCCGGGATATCGAATTCGTCACGCAGCGCGGTGCGCACCGCCTCGCTGCCGCCGATCACCGTGGTCGCGCGCGCCTTGATTAGGGCCACGTCCTCGGCATGTTTGCGCAGCATGTTAGGCAGTTCGTGGATGTAGGACAGGATGGGCACGTTCTGCGGGAAATGGTTCAGGAACGAAGCGCTTGCGATGGAATTGAGGAAAACGCCGCGCACGTTGGGGCCGCAGAATTTTTCGAGCGCGTCGGTTGGCACGTCTTCTTCGTCATCGTCATCCAGCACAAAGGTCGGCGCGATCTCGTTGAATTTGTGCTGCATGCCGCCGGGTTTGACGGTCACAAAACGGACGTCATAGGCAGTGTGATAGCGGACCCATTTGCCGATGGAGCGGACCACTTCCTGCGCGCCACCGACATTGGCATCATGGCTGACAAAGATGAGGGTGCCATAGTTGAGCGTGCCGGATGCCGCGCCTTTTCGGGCCAGCGCGTCCAGTTTGTTGTAGAGCGCGGATTTGCCGTTGGGGGTGCGATTGCCGAACCGACCAGACAGCATGAAGTGCTGAAAGGGCACAGCGCCCGCGGCCTTCACATCCGGGTTGCCATCGAGGTAGCCGTGGGCGTCAAAAATGGTTCCGCTTGGCCGGTGTTCTTTCCAACCGTAGAACATGTAGTGCAGGCAGGCATCCAGACAGATCGACGAGATATCCGCATTGTAGCGAATGTATTGATAGGCGTCGAAATAGGGGTTTGGGGAGTAGCCTTTGTAGCGGCCCTCCTCGAGGTAGTGCTCAAACGGATCGACATCTGCCTGATCCTCAGACAGGTCATAGAGATATCCGTCTCGATAGAACTCCGCATCGAAGAGTTTGTAATGGCCATAGGCGGTGCGGATACAGGCCTTGAGGTTGGTCAGAGGATCGTCGGTAAAGGGTGGGCGCACGTCTTCGGGCAAGAGACCGATGATCCAACCCAAAAGCCGCTCTGCATTGGCGTGTTCCACCTCGCGCAGGCTTTTTATTTTGGAGGATGTGCCCTGATATGCGGGCGTGTCGATGTCGGTCATGCGGAGGTTTCGGTGTGATGTCACTCTGATCGTGCCATGCGCGACGCGACACCGGGACACAGTGCACAACGGTCGCGCGATGACTTGCTCTTACAGAGGACGTGCACAAGGCACAACCCGGACCCGCGTTGTTGACGCCAAATGGCTTGGCTCGCATGTCGGTACAGACCTTTGGATCCTTCACGGGGTCCGGTGTTCGCATTCAGGACTTCGTGTCGACGGAACAGGAAATCCCGAAGATGTCACGCTGCGATCAATGCCTCACCAACGGGCACGCACAGGCAGGTCAAACTGAACAGCGAGACCGCGGCCGGTGCTCGCGTCGACAAGGGAAATGTTGCCGTCTAGGCGGGTCACCAGTTTTCGCGCCATGGTCAAGCCCAGGCCGGCGCGCCCGGTTTCTTCACGACGGCGCAGCTGTGCAAGCGATTCAAACATGCGTTGCCTGGATTGTTTGGGAATGCCCGGGCCGTCATCCTCTACCGTGATGCGCACGCGATCGTCGATGGTTTCGCTGGCCACTGTGACATGTCCGTTGGTGCGATCATGGTGATGGACGGTGTTTTCCAACAACGCCTTGAAGATCGCGATTGTCGGCTTTTTCGGCAGATAGAGCGTGTCC
>JBCBWJ010000118.1:0-7384 GCA_039817165.1 Pseudomonadota bacterium
CACAGCGCCCTGCCCTTCATCCCCACATCGCACGAGTGCGGGTGTTGCGGGCGCAGCCTTGTACCGAGGACAGCTCAGCGCGGCGTCGCGCGTAAACACAGTTCTGTCAGACCGCTCGCCGCGACGTTGGTGAGCAACAGGATGGGGCGGGCCACGAGGGCAATCGCGGCGGCCTCTGCAAGCGGCATGCCGAGGAACGCCAGCACGCCAGCCGCACCCGCCTCGGCGATCCCGAGCCCCCCGATGGAGACCGCAAGCGCGCCTGCGATGTTGAGCCCGGCGAGCATGACAAAGGTTTCATAGTGGGTCAGCGGATGACCCGCGGCGGCGAACGCTGCGGCAATGGCCCCTGAGGCGGAGAGCCAGATCAGACACGTCAGCAGGGCGGCAAGAGCGCGTCCGGGTGGCGGCGCATCAGACACGTCACGGCGCAAAAGCTGGGCGATGAAAGCGCCGGTGACATCCGAAAAGTATAGCGCAAAGCCGCACAGAACCGCCGCCTCGACCATGAGGATCGGGGCCGCGCCGGTGGCGGACAACCCGATAAAGCCAAGACCCAGTATGGCGCAGATATCGCGCAGGCGGCTGCCGGCGATCAGGGCTGTCCCCTGCCCCAGTGTGACGCCCACCATGCGGTTTGCAAGCACCGGAAAGGCCAGATCCCCGCTGCCCGAGGGGGCAAGGGTGAAGACAAATTGGTGGCGCGCGGCGAGGGCGAGCCAGGTTCTGAAGCGCAGGTCCGTGGCCCCTTGTGCGAGGTGGCGCAAAAGGGTTGCGCGCAGGACCAGCACGGCAAGATAGGCCAGCACGGCAAGCGGCAGGTAGGCAGGTTGAATTTGGGACAGGTCGATCGCGCCGATATCGGCCACGTACAGCACAAGGACCAGAAGCCCGCCGCTGACGGCTATGGCGAGTGCCGTGCGTTTAGAGATCATAGCCAAACCGAGCCGCCACGGCGCCGCAGATGGCGCGCTCTGTCAGTGGATCGCGCAGATCCGTGCCGGGGGGCGCGGGGTTGACCTTTTGCGTGAAGGTGTCAGCCGGCAGATCGGCGGGCAGGTCGAGGTCGAGCACCTCTGTGATCTGGGTCAACGCGGCGGCGCGCAATGGCGCGGATCCGGTGAATAGGTCTTCGCTGCGGACAAGCGCGTAGGCCTGCGCGTGGGGGGCCAGATCGGCGATGCGGGTGTTGCACCAGGACCAGCGGTGCAGCGATTTTTCGAAGGGCGACAAAGCGCGCCAACCGGCGGGACGCGGCGATGGGAAGGGTTTGGCAAACGGGACGTAGTCGATCACGTGGCGATAGCGGCTTGAGGCCTTGAAGGTGGTCATGGACTGCGCCCAATCGCCGGGCGCGCGCACCATGTGCAGGATGCGCAAGGGACGCGTGGCATGGGGCAAAAGATCGGTGACGGCACACAGAAACGGGTTCACTTCGATGTGGTGATCGCGGGCATGGGTTGCGGCCTGATGACGGGCGGCCATGCGGCGGGTGGGCCCGTGCATCAGGCCCCAATCATTGCGCAGGTTGCCCAGCATCATCAACGTGCGCGAGGGCGTGGGTTCATGTTCGATGGTCACGCCTTGGCAGTGGG
Organism: Pseudomonadota bacterium; assembly: GCA_039817165.1. Lineage (GTDB taxonomy): Bacteria > Pseudomonadota > Alphaproteobacteria > Rhodobacterales > Rhodobacteraceae > Roseovarius. Next base: position 1,596 of record JBCBWJ010000118.1, read on the forward strand.
TTTTGACCAGGCTTTCGAGAAACATCGTGCCGGTGCGCCCTGCGGACAGGACGTAGTAGAGCGGGCGCGTATCGGCGTCATTTCGGGGCATGGCTGCTCGAGTTCTTTTTTGAACAACATAGCCGGGTGGTCAACGCGCTGAAAGGCCCGCGCGCTGGCGGGCCATTCATTTTGCAAAACTGTGTCGCAAGGCGCGGTGGTTCAATACTGGACCGATAGCGCGTCCATCGGGGTTTTTTGCGGCGGGGCGAACTTTGTGAGGTTGATGCCGTGCACGGCCGCTTTGTATTCCTCTACGCTGGGGGTGCGACCCAGGATGGCAGAGAGCACCACGACCGGGGTTGACGCCAGAAGAGATTCGCCGGTTTTGTCGTCGCTGTCTTCGACCACGCGGCCTTTGAAGAGACGGGTGGAAGTGGCCAGAACCGTGTCGCCTTTTTCGGCCTTTTCCTGATTGCCCATGCAGAGGTTGCAGCCCGGACGCTCAAGATAAAGCTGGTTTTGGTATTCTTTGCGCGCAGTGGCCTTGGGGGCGGCGTCGTCGAACTCAAAACCGGAGTACTTTTGCAGGACCTCCCAATCGCCCTCTTCCTTCAGTTCATCGATGATGTTGTAGGTGGGCGCGGCCACGACGAGAGGCGCTTTGAATTTGATCTCCTGCCCAGATTTTTCGAGGTTGCGCAGCATTTGCACGACGATCTTGAGATCGCCCTTGTGGACCATGCAGGAGCCGACAAAGCCCAGATCCACGTGCTTTTCCGCGCCATAGTACGAGACAGGCCGGATCGTATCATGGGTGTAGCGTTTGGAGACATCCACGTTGTGCACATCCGGGTCCGCGATCATCGGTTCGTCAATCAGATCAAGGTCGACGACCACCTCGGCAAAATATTTGGCATCTGCATCGGGCGTCAGCGCGGGCACCTCACCAGAGCGGATTTCGGAAATGCGTTTGTCTGCGATGTCGATGAGGCCCTGCAGGGTGCCAATGGCGTTGTCCATGCCTTTGTCGATCATCACCTGGATGCGGCTTTTGGCCAGCTCCAGAGAGGCGATCAACGTGTCGTCCTCAGAGATGCAGATCGCCGCCTTAGCCTTCATCTCGGCCGTCCAGTCGGTGAAGGTGAAGGCCTGATCGGCCATGAGCGTGCCAATGTGCACCTCGATTACGCGGCCCTGAAAGACGTTGTCGCCGAATTGTTGCAGCATCTGGGCTTGGGTGGCATGGACCACATCGCGGAAATCCATGTGGTCGGCCATCTGGCCTTTGAACGTGACTTTGACTGACTCCGGGATGGGCATTGTGGCCTCGCCGGTGGCCAAAGCCAAAGCGACGGTGCCTGAGTCTGCGCCAAAGGCCACGCCCTTGGACATGCGCGTGTGGCTGTCGCCGCCGATGATGATGGCGCGGTCATCGACGGTGATGTCGTTGAGCACCTTGTGAATCACATCGGTCATCGCGTGGTATTCACCCTTGGGGTCGCGCGCGGTGATCAGGCCAAACGTGTTCATGAAGCGCATGAGCTTGGGGATGTTTTCCTGGGCCTTGATGTCCCACACAGAGGCCGTGTGGCAGCCAGACTGATAGGCGCCATCCACAGTCGGAGAGATCACTGTCGCGGCCATCGCTTCCAATTCCTGAGAGGTCATGAGACCGGTGGTGTCCTGTGAGCCCACAATGTTGACTTTCACACGCGCGTCCGAACCTGCGAGAAGCGACTCTTTGGTGCCTGTGCCCACGGCGTTGCGGTTGAATATCTTTTCGACGGCGGTGAGGCCCTGACCCACCTGCGTGATCTCTTTGGAAGGGGCGAAGACCACGGGCTTTTCCACGCCCAGGGTTTCGGCGGCAAAGGTTTGCAGTTTCTTGCCAAAGACGATGGCATAGGAGCCACCCGCCTTGATGAACTCGATTTTCTGCGGCGTGAACGCTGAGGAGACATCGACCAGTTCCTCGCCGTCCGCGCTCAGCAGTTTTTTGTCACGGGTGTTGATGCGCAAGACCGCGCCGGTCTCAACCGAGTATTTCTGTTCGAGGACCGGATCGCCGGTGTTGCCAAGGATCGGATTGCCATCAGCATCCACCTTTTTGACCCAGTTTTTCAGATCAAGCCCGATGCCGCCTGTCACCCCGACGGTGGTCCCGAAGATGGGTGAGATGCCATTTGTCCCGCCCACCACAGGCGCGATGTTCACGAAAGGCACATATGGCGAGGCCTGTTTGCCCGTCCAAAGCGCCACGTTGTTGACGCCCGACATGCGCGAGGAGCCTACACCCATCGTGCCTTTTTCGGCCACCAGCATGACGCGGGCATCGGGGTGCTGTTTTTGCAAGGCCTGGATTTCGGCCTGTGCGGCCTCGGACATCATGCATTTGCCATGAAGCTCACGGTCAGAGCGCGAATGCGCCTGGTTGCCGGGCGACAGAAGGTCGGTGGAGACGTCCCCCTCGGCGGCGATGTAGGTGACGACTTTGACCTCTTCATCTATATCCGGCAGCTTGGTGAAGAACTCTGCTTTCACGTAGCTCTGAAGGATATCGGTGGCGATAGCGTTGCCTGCTGCATGGGCGTCTGCAAGCCGGGTCGTGTCGGCCTCATAGAGAAAGACTTGCGATTTCAGGACCGTGGCCGCGTCTTGGGCGATGTCAGCGTCTGATCCCAATGCCAGATCGAGAAGCACCTCCACAGACGGCCCGCCTTTCATGTGGCTGAGAAGCTCAAGCGCGAAGGCCGGTGTGATCTCGGTCACGTCTGCCGCGCCCAAAACGATGTCCTTGAGGAACGCGGCCTTGGCACCTGCCGCAGGCGTCGTGCCCGGCAGCGTGTTGTAGATGAAGAAATCGAGCGCTTGGGCGCGCTGAACATCATCCGGTGTCTTGATGATCGCGATGAGACCCTCGACCAATGCGGCGTCCTCAATGGGTTTGGGGTTCAGGCCTTGCCCTTTGCGGGTTTCAATCTCGGTGAGGTAATCAGTGTAAAGGCTCATGGCGGTACCTTCGGGCTGTTATGCGTTGCGGTGACAAGGTGGTCTTCGAGGTCGAAGCGGTCCGGCCTCTTGATTTGTGTATGCAGTAGTATACTAATTATGAAATCGCAAGTCGGAAGGGGCGCTTTTGATGAACAGAACCTCAAGAGAGCACCGCATTGCGGGACACGGTACAGACGCGATATGCTGTTTGTTGCGGGGCCCAGACACCACTACGGTCATCAGACCCGAGACATGCTGACCATGGGGAAAGGCGCGAATGTTTGAGATTTCACAGCCAACAGTGGCCATGGTCAAAACCGAAGATCGCTGGCCTGTGCGCCGCATCCTCTGCGTTGGCCGCAACTATGCGGCCCATGCCCGCGAGATGGGCAAGGACCCCGACCGCGAAGCGCCGTTTTTCTTTTCCAAGCCTGCCGATGCCGTAGCTGACGCAAGCGCGACCATCCCCTATCCGCCGCAAACATCGAACCTGCATTTCGAAGGGGAACTGGTGCTGGCCATCGGGAAAGCGGCGACGCGCGTGACTGAAAAAGAGGCCCTCGACCATGTGTGGGGCTATGCCGTGGGAAATGACCTGACCCGCCGCGATTTGCAGGCAGAGGCCAAGGAAATGGGGCGACCCTGGGACATGGCCAAAGGGTTTGACAGCTCGGCCGTCATTGGCCCCGTGCACGCCGCAGTTGTTGTAGGCCATCTGTCATCAGGTTGGGTCAGGACCTATGTCAACGGAGAGATCAAACAGGATGCCGACCTGCAGGAGATGATTTGGTCGGTACCGGAGATCGTCTCGATCCTGTCGCACACTATATCGCTGATGCCCGGCGATCTTATCATGACAGGCACGCCGGCTGGCGTTGGACCGCTGCGGCCTGGTGACATGTGCACCGTGGCCATCGAAGGGTTGGGCGAGATCACAACCCAAATTTCAGAGCCGGATTGAGCCACTACATACCGTCGCACAGAGGATGATCGCCATTGGCAAGGCCCGCGATGCACGGTTTGACTTGTTTCGGCTTTGCGATGCGCCCATCATGGTTCAGGACAGGCGCGTGCGGCGTCAAACACCCGCTTGCCAAGCGCCGCCTCAAAGGCGCGATCAAAACAGGGAAATAAGGGAGACCTGACGTGAAAAAACTACTACTGACAGCCGCCGCCTTGGCGCTCACCGCGGTGCCTGCGGCCGCAGAGGTAAAAGTTGGCATGATCACCACGCTTTCGGGTGGGGGTGCCGGCCTTGGGATTGATGTGCGCGACGGGTTCATGCTGGCCATGGAGCAGTCAGGCCGCGACGACATCGAAGTGATCATCGAAGACGATCAGCGCAAACCCGACATCGCGGTGCAGCTGGCCGACAAGATGATCCAATCCGAGAAGGTCGACGTGATGACCGGGATCATCTGGTCCAACCTCGCCATGGCGGTGGCGCCCGCGGCAACCGCGCAGGGCAAGTTTTACCTGTCACCCAATGCCGGGCCATCCCAGTTGGCAGGGGCCGGGTGCCATGAAAATTACTATGTCGTAAGCTGGCAAAACGATGCCTATGCCGAAGCGGCAGGGCAATGGGCCAAGGACAATGGGTTTGGCAATGCAATCGTGATGGCGCCCAACTATCCGGCTGGCAAGGATACGATCGCAGGGTTCAAGCGGCTCTTTGAAGGTGAGATTGCAAGTGAGATCTACACCAAGCTGGGCCAGACCGACTATGCCGCCGAGATCGCACAGATCAAAGCCTCTGACGCGGATGTGCTGTATTACTTCCTGCCCGGTGGCATGGGGATTTCCTTCATGAAGCAGTATGCAGGTTCCGGTGCGGACACGCCTGTTGTCGGACCCGCCTTCAGCTTTGATCAGGGCATTCTTGGCGCAATAGGGGAGGCCGCGTTGGGTGTGAAAAACGCAGCACATTGGTCCAAGGATCTTGATGTGCCCGGCAATGCGGACTTTGTCACGAGTTTTGAAGAGGCCTATGGCCGCCTGCCTTCGGTTTATGCCGCCCAAGGGTTTGACACCGCCAATCTGTTGATTTCTGCGGTCGACAAGGCGGATGTGTCCGATGCAGAAGCCTTCCGGGCCGCGCTTTCCGAGGCTGATTTCCAATCGGTGAGAGGCAAGTTTGCCTTTGGGTCCAACAACCACCCGATCCAAGATCTCTATATGCGGGAGGTCGTGAAAGAAGGCGATGTTGTCACCAACCGCATAGTGGGCGTGGCCGCCACAGACCATACGGATGTGTATGCTGGCGATTGCAAGCTTTGAGCCTGGGCGGGCCTGCTGCGGTGTCGCGGCAGGCCCGACCATGTGATGTCTAGGCTTTGCGCAAGGATTGCATCGGGGGCGCCGCCCCCCACGCCGAAACCAAGGGTTTCGACGCTCCCCCCCGGGATGTTTGAAGCAATAAGAAAGGGGCACGGCTTGGCTTTCTTATTGCTGAAAATATCCCCGCCGGAGGCAATTCCGGTCTTGGCAAAACGCGCTTGGCGCCTTTCGAAAGCGGACCTTTCTTGTCTTTCATCCTGATCGCAGAACAGATCCTCAATGGCCTGCAATTTGGCGTCATGCTGTTTTTGATGGCCGCCGGCATGACGCTGATTTTTGGCGTGATGGGGTTGATCAATCTCGCCCATGGCTCGCTCTACATGGTGGGCGCGTTTGCGGCGGCCGCAGTGGCGGGTGCTACGGGGTCGTTTCTTTTGGCATTGGTCGCTGCGTTGGCGGCAGCGGCCCTGGCGGGCGCGATTGTGGAGATGACCATCATCCGCAGGCTCTATGGAGCCGCGCATCTGGAACAGGTTTTG
>JBCBWJ010000119.1:0-7379 GCA_039817165.1 Pseudomonadota bacterium
ATCCTTTTTGGCGTGATCGCCAGTGCTACCCTTGCCGCGTGTGCAGGCGGCCCGGCAGAGACCACCCGGAATGTGCCCGCCACCGCCAGCGCGGCTCAATTGGCCAGCGCGCCGGTTCCAAGCTCGTTCAACATCCAATCGGTGCTGGTCGAGGTGCCGCGAAGTCTGACAGTGTCCGAAAGCAACCGGTATTATCCGGGCGGGGACATCGTTTGGCGTGAGGACCCGCTGGGCGACCGCCACATGCAGGTCAAGACCATCGTTGAACAGGCGATGATCGAAGGCGTTCGCCAATTGACCCCCGGCACTGTGCCTGCGGTCCTTCACATCGAGATGACGCGCTTTCATGCGTTGACCGAAAAGGCGCGCTACACGGTAGGTGGTGTCCACTCAATCCAGTTCATGATGTCGCTGCGCGATCCGCAAACAGGACAAACCTACGGCGAACCGAAATTCGTGAAGGCTGATTTCGATGCCTTGGGCGGACAAGCGGCTGTGCGTGCAGAGCAGGCCGGACGAACACAGAAGGTGCGCATTACCAAACACCTGATCGGAGTGTTGCGCGCAGAGATGACCCAGCCGGGCGGTTATGTGGCCGGAAATCTGGGCCTCTTTGGGGCCATCAACAACCTCTGAGCTTTCCGACAGCTGAGAAACCGCTTAAGGGGACGGCCATGACGCCGTCCTCTTTGCCTGTTATTCGCCTCAAACCCAAAGCCAATGTGCGTGCCATCCGTTTTGGCGCACCTTGGGTTTATGACAATGAAGTCGTGACCGATCGCCGGACCCGCGCGATAGAGCCAGGCACCATTTGTCTTTTGGAAGATCATGACCGTGCGGCTTTGGCGCTGGTCGCGGTCAATCCCAAGTCCAGGATTTTCGCACGCGTGATGGACCGGGATCTAAAGGCCAGCATTGACCGGGCCTGGTTGGTTGAGAAACTGCAGGCCGCGTTGGCCCTGCGCGAGACGTTTTACCCCAGCCCGTTTTACCGCTTGGTGCATGCCGAGGGGGATGGGTTGCCCGGTGTGGTGATCGACCGCTTTGGCGATATCGCCGTGGTGCAGCCCAACGCCGCCTGGTCTGACCGGATGCTGCCCGCCTTGGTGGACGCGCTCCAAGAGGTCACGGGCGTGGCCCATGTTCTGAAAAACGCCGCTGGTCGCGCCCGTGGGCTAGAAGGGCTTGACGGCGAAAGCGGCGTTCTGGCGGGGCAGGTGCCAGACGCGCCCGTTGCGGTGTCGATGAATGGCGCGACGTATCTGGCCGATCTCGTTGAAGGGCAGAAGACGGGTCTGTTCTACGATCAGCGCCCCAATCATGCCTTTGCCGCACAGGCCGCCCGTGGCGCGCGCGTTCTGGACGTGTTTTCCCATGTCGGCGGGTTTGGTCTGGCCGCGCTGGCCCAGGGCGCGGAGCATGCGTTGGCTGTTGACGGGTCTGCCGCGGCACTTGCGTTGGCCAATGACGGCGCGGCACGGATGGGTCACGGTGCGCGGTATGCCACGCGCCAGGGGGATGCGTTCGACGTTTTGACAGCGCTTGCGGGGGAAGGTCAGTCGTTTGACGTTGTGATCTGCGACCCGCCCGCCTTTGCGCCGTCAAAACAGGCTTTGGAGGCGGGGTTGCGCGCTTATGAACGGGTGGCGCGGTTGGCAGCCACGTTGGTGGTGCCGGGCGGTATTTTGGGGCTGTGTTCGTGCTCGCATGCAGCCGATCTGGCACGGTTCCGGGCCGCAAGCGTGCGCGGCATCGGGCGGGCCGGGCGACGCGGGGCTCTTTTGCACACGGGCTCTGCGGGCCCTGACCATCCGCAACATCCTCATTTGGCGGAAAGCGCCTATCTCAAGGCGCTGTTTTTCAGGCTATGAAAGTCCTTTTGGACACCTGCGTGATCTATCCCACCGTGATGCGCGAGATGCTTTTGGCTGTGGCGGGGCAAGGTTTGTTCCAGCCGCTGTGGTCGGCGCGTATCATTGAAGAGTGGCAACGCGCGGCCAGCAAGCTGGGCCCTGACGGTGTGGTGCAGGCGGGCGCGGAGGCGGTGCTTTTGGCGCGCGATTGGCCGCAGGCAGAGGTGACGTGGCCCGTGGCACTTGAGGCGCGTTTGTGGCTGCCGGACCCTGCGGATGTGCATGTTCTGGCCGCGGCCATTGCCGGGTCTGCGGATGTGATCGTGACGGTGAATGCCAAGGATTTCCCCCGCGGTATTTTGGCCGAAGAAGGCGTGTCGCGGGCCGATCCGGATGCGTTTTTGATGGGTCTGCATGCCGCGCATCCTGACCACGTGCGCAGGGCCGCCGAGCAGGTTTTGGCACGGGCCAATGCGCTATCGGGTGAGGTTTGGGAGATGCGCGCGTTGTTTAAAAAAGCCAGGTTGCCGCGTTTGGGCAAGGCGCTCGTCGCTTCCTGACGGACGCGCCTCGCTCAGGTTGCGCGCTGCACGAAGGCCAAAAGCTGCTGTGTGGAGGGGTCTTTGTCCTCAATACCCGCATCGCCGGCCAACAGGCGTTCCATGTCGGTGGCCAGCACTTTGCCCAGCTCAACGCCCCACTGGTCAAAGGAATTGAGCCTCAGGATCACGCCTTCGACAAACACGCGGTGTTCGTAAAGCGCGACGATCTGGCCCAGCACATGCGGTGTCAGCCGGTCATAGATCAGCGTGGTCGACGGACGGTTGCCCGTGAACACGCGGTGGGCGGCCTGGCGGTCAAGTTCGCTCCCCGAGACCCCCTTTGCCGTCATCAACGCGCGGGCTTCTGCAAAGGTCCGCCCGCGCATCAATGCCTCTGACTGGGCCAGGCAATTGGCGACCAGAAGGCGGTGATGATGGTCAAGATGCGGCTCATGTCCCTTTGCGGCCACCATGAATTCGCAGGGAACGACGCGGGTGCCCTGATGGATCAGTTGATAGAACGCATGTTGTCCGTTCGTGCCGGGTTCGCCCCACACCACCGGCCCGCTGCCCGCCTCGATAGGCGCGCCGTCCATGGTCACGCCTTTTCCGTTGCTTTCCATTTCCAGCTGTTGAAAGTACGCGGCCAGCCGTGACAGGCGTTGATCATAAGGAAGGACCGCGCGGGAACCGAAGTCGCAGACATGGCTGTGCCACAATCCGGTGAGCGCGAGCATAACGGGCATGTTCGCCTCGAGAGGGGCCGTGCGAAAATGCATGTCCATCGCCTCGCCACCTTGTAGAAACTCGGTAAAGCGCGCGGGACCGATAGCGATCATCATCGAAAGCCCGATGGGGCCCCACATGGAATAGCGCCCACCCACCCAGTCCTCAAAGCCGAAGACCCTTTCGGGCGCGATCCCGAATGCCGCGGTTTTGTCCTCGGCCGTTGAGAGCGCCGCAAACTGATCTCCGGGTCGCGCCACGGCGTCGGCCATCCAGGCGCGCGCGGTCTGGGCATTGGTGATGGTCTCAATGGTGGTAAAGGTCTTGGAGGCAACGATCACCAAGGTGCGGGTGGGATCCAGGCCTTCGAGCGTGTCGGCGATATCCGCGCCATCCACGTTGGAGACAAAGTGACAGCGCGGGCCATCGTGATAGGGCGCAAGGGCAAGCGTGCCCATCTCTGGGCCAAGATGCGACCCGCCGATGCCTATGTTGATCACATCCGTGATTGCGCCGCCCTGACCCTGAAACGTGCCTGTCCGCACGGCTTTGGCAAACGCGGTCATGCGCGCCAGCGTGGTGCGCACATTTGGCATGACATCTGTGCCATCGACCTGAACTGGCTCGCCTGACAGGTTCCGCAAGGCCGTGTGCAAAACCGCGCGTCCTTCGGTTTCGTTGATCTTTTCGCCTGAAAACATCGCCTTGCGGCGGGCCTCAACGCCCTGATCGCGCGCAATGGTCAGCAAGCTATCGCGGGCGGCGGCGTCCATAGTCGTTTTGGAATAGTCAAAGAGCAAACCATCGGACCGCACGGAAAACGCCTCGGCCCGGCTCGGATCCTGCATCAAATCCAGAATGGACCGGCCGGCGCCATCTTTAAGTGCATCCCACATGACCTGTCTCCGCTCTTTCTTATTGCTTCAAATATCCCGGGGGACGCCGCAGGCGGGGGGCAGAGCCCCCAAGATTTAGGCGGCCCAATGCACCTCCGCCCGGTCGAGCAGAGCCGCGACCGGCGCGACCTCCGGTGCCAGTCCCTGTGCCCGCTCAATGGCGGCTTTCTTGTCTGCCCCGGTGATCACCACATGCAGCGCGTTGGCATCCCGCAACACCGCGGCCGAGAGCGTCACCCTCGGCTCCGGCTCTCCCTTGGGGACCTGCACGCTGAGGACCGGGGCATCCGCGCCAAGGGCTGCCTCGAGACCTGGCGCGCCCGGGAAAAGCGAGGCTGTGTGCATGTCAGAGCCCATGCCGAGAAGACAGATGTCGATTGGCAGTTCCGGGGCGATGGCAAGGGTCAACCGATCGAGGGCTGCATGCGGTGTTGCGCCGTCCAGATAGAGCGGCACCATCTGCGCCTGTGCTGCGTTCCCTGTCAAAAGCCGGGTGCGCACGAGGGCTGTATTGGAGCGCGGGTGATCTTGCGGGACCCAGCGTTCATCGCTCAGCAGCACACGCACGCGGGACCAATCCAGATCGACGGCGCTCAGCGTATCAAAGACAGGTCCCGGTGTCGTGCCGCCGGGCACGACGAAGAGCACGCTGTCTTTTTGGTCCAGCGCCTGGCGCAGGCCGGACGCCAAGCGGCCCGCCAACCCTAGCGCCAGCATATCCGTGTCGGGGTAGTCGTTGAATGTCATGCTTTGATCTCCCGCCAGCGGCGTCCGTCGCGATGCATGAGCATCAGCGCATCATCCGGCCCGGAACTGCCTGTGGCATAGCTCAACGGGCCATCCCCGCGCTCTTCCCAGCTGTGTATCACCGCGTCGGTCCAGGCCCATGCGGCCTCTACCTCGTCCCCGCGCATAAAGAGCGTTTGATTGCCGCGGATCACATCCATGATGAGCCGCTCATAGGCATCGGGGAAATCGGCCTCTTCCGGCCCCAACGCTTCGGCAAATGTCATATCCAGTGGCACGTCCACAAGGCGCATGCCCCCGGGGCCCGGTTCCTTGATGGTCACGCCCAGCTCAATCCCCTCATTGGGTTGGAGTTTGATCGTGAGGATGTTGGAATGTCGCCCGCTGTCTTCGGTGAAGATCGAGTGTGGCGCATCCTTGAACACCACGGCGATTTCGCTCGCTCTTTCACGAAGGCGCTTTCCGGTGCGCAGGTAAAACGGCGTTCCGGCCCAGCGCCAGTTGCTGACGCGAGCGCGCAAGGCGACAAAGCTTTCGGTCTGGCTGTCGCGATTTCCCACCTGGGTTCTATACCCGGGGCGGTCGCCGTTGCCTTCGTATTGTCCTCGCACCACGTCTTCGGGGCCCACCGCGTCAAGTGCGCGGATCACCTTGAGCTTTTCATCGCGCACCGCATCAGGATCGAACTTCGCCGGCGGCTCCATCGCGATAAGGCACAAAAGCTGCATCAGGTGGTTTTGCATCATGTCGCGCATCGCACCTGCGCGGTCGTAGTAATCAGCCCGTGTGCCGATGCCCACTTCTTCGGCCACGGTGATTTGGATGTGATCCACGTATTGGCTGTTCCAGAGCGGCTCAAACAGCATGTTGCCAAAGCGGATCGCCATGAGATTCTGAACGGTTTCTTTGCCCAGATAGTGATCGATGCGGTAAATCTGGTCTTCGGTAAAATGCCTGGCCAGTGCGATGTTGAGTTCGCGGGCGCTTTCGCGGTCCCGGCCAAAGGGCTTTTCCACCACGATGCGCGCCGCCTCATCGACCATGCCGTTGGTTTGGAGTTTGTCCGCCAGAGGCCCAAAGAGCCTTGGGGCGACGGAAAAATAATAGGCTCTGATACGCCCGGGACGGGTCAGGTCTTTGAGTGCGCTCCAGCCTTCGTCGCCGGTGGCGTCGACTTTGACGTAGTGCAGCATCGCCAGAAATGCCTTCAGACTGGCCGGCTTGTCCTCACCGTGCTCGCAATCATGGCCCTGGTTGAATTCCTTTATCGCCTCCATTGTGAAGCTTCGGTAGTCATCGGTGTCCATATCAGAGCGCGCGGCCCCGATGATGCGCACATCGCCTTCAACCTGACCTGAACAGAAGCGACGAAACAGACCGGGCAGTATTTTGCGCCGTGCCAGATCACCGGTTCCACCGAAAATCACCAGATCAAACGGCTCTACAGGGATAACGCGTGAGACCATGGGGGCGTGCCTCAGAGGGGCCAGTCCAACAGATTGCTCATGCAGGATGCACGGGTTTCACGAACCTGTCAGCGAAAGGCGATTGCAATTTGGCTCAAAAAAAGCAGGTTACGGGCGGAAAGCAATAAAATTCGGGTCATCCCATGAAAGATGTCACGGCGTCAAACGCCAACGCGGGCAAGTTTATCGACCCCAAACGCACAGCCAAAGGGGAGGCACGCGCCCACGTGGCGTTGACCAGGCCTGAAACGCTTTGGTTCAACACAGGCACTCTGTGCAATATCGAGTGTCTGAATTGCTACATTGAAAGCTCGCCCACAAACGACCGTTTGGTTTACATTTCCGAGGCGGAAGTTGCCGAGTTTCTCGATCAGCTCGACGCGCGCCAATGGGGTGTTCGCGAGATCGCGTTCACCGGTGGCGAGCCTTTCATGAACCCTGAAATGATCGGCATGGCGCGCGTCGCGCTGGAGCGAGGGTATGAGGTGCTAATCCTCACCAATGCGATGCGGCCCATGATGCGCCAGGGGATGATGGCGGGGATCGTGGCGCTGAAGGACCGCTTTGGTGACAAGTTGACCCTGCGGATTTCTGTGGATCATTGGGATGCGAAAAACCACGACAAGGAACGCGGCTCTGGCAGCTTTGACCTGATGATCAAAGGCATGTGCTGGCTGCGTGACAATGGCGTGCGCCTGACAGTTGCAGGCCGCAGTATCTGGGGTGAAACCGACGCAGAGGCGCGGGCGGGGTACCGAGCGCTCTATGAGCGCTTTGAGTTTGACATTGATGCAGGCGATCCTGGTGCGACCGTACTTTTCCCAGAGATGGATGAACAGGTGGAGGTGCCTGAGATCACCACGGCCTGCTGGGGCATCCTGAACAAATCGCCCAATGATGTCATGTGCGCCTCATCGCGCATGGTTGTGAAGCGCAAAGGTGCGTCCCGGCCCACGGTTTTGGCCTGTACGTTGCTGCCGTATGACGAAGAGTTCGAACTGGGAGAAACGCTGGAAGAGGCGGAACGCCCGGTCAGCCTCAACCATCCGCATTGCGCGAAATTCTGCGTTCTTGGCGGGGCCAGTTGTTCGGCCTGAAGTTTCTGGCCTAGGTCTTTCGGCCTCGGGCGGGAGTATTTTCGGAAAGGCA
>JBCBWJ010000011.1:0-15716 GCA_039817165.1 Pseudomonadota bacterium
TTGAATTCTGCCCCGCTGATGTCGATGTCCGCGCGGTCTTGGACAAGCTGAAGAGCGAACCCCTCCGGCAATGGAGCCGCGTCACCACCGGTCAAGCGAACAACGGCGGGTTGCGGCTCCACGCCGTCCGTGAGTGGGGGCGCTTGAAATGTCGGGGCAGGTGCCCCGGCCAGTCGGCCATCAATGCCGGTGACCGGGGTGCCTGCCTCATCCACGGGGAAGGATTGCAGCGGTGCGGTCTGATCCAGCTCAAGAAGGATTTCATAAATCCTTTCGCTGGTCAGTGTGTCGGGATCGACGGTGTAGGCAGCGCCCATGGGGCAGCGCCATATCTGCAAAGGTGGTTCAACTGGCCATGGTGTGATGCGGCGAATGAATTCGGCGCGGGCTCTTGCGCATGGAACGGATGCAGGCCATCCACCGGATAGGCACAAGAGAATGGCGCAGTCGATTTGATAGGTCTGGGCCTCGGCACGTTGCGGTGCAGCGGTGATGCTGGCTGCTGCGAGCGCTGCAACGGCCAAGGCTGAGGATTTGAGCATGTTCAGCATGGGGCCTCCTTGGTGCGCGCGTGAAAGATATCTTACAATAATACGGTTTTGGCAAAATAATACGGTTTTGGCAAATGCTTTCGGCTACACGGCGCGCGTGACTTGGCCGTCCGTGTGCCGTTCCAGGTGAGGGAAACGGGTCGCCACGGCTACACGTTCGAAACTTGGATGGGGATGGTAGCGCAGATAGGCGTCGTTTTCGGGAGAGTGTGGAGTCCTACATTAGCGAAAGCAAACGTTCTTTCTCAGCGCAGCGAATTCAACGTCAGAGCCGATTGTGTTGAAAAAGTCGTTGGTTTCGGCGGGTTTTGTTGCTCTACTGCTTTGATTTCATTTGGAGGCCGAGGCTTACTTCCTGTTTCATCTTGGAACTGGCACCATCGGCTTGAGCTTTGCTAGTTTTCTGAGGTTCTGGGCGATGGCTGCCAGGGTGAATTCGTCTTGAACGCCGCAGGGTCCTCGTAATCGAAGCCGTCCCAGACCAAGGATGCGTTTGAGGTGGGCGAAGAGCATTTCGACCTTCTTGCGGCGCGCTTGCGCCTTAGGATTGAACTCTGAGGCGGTGCATTGGCGGGCGAAGTCGCGGACGATCTCATACTTTTCGCGGCGGATCCTGCGCGTGGGCGTATTGGGGCAGCACCTGGCTTTCGATGGGCAGTTTTGACAATCAGATTTGAGAGCAGCGTAATTGCGCGCTTTCAACCCGGATGCCATTCGAGCTGGATCGGAGTAGTTTCGCCTTGAGTGTTTGAGTTCTTTGCCTTCGGGGCAGATATACCTGTCGTTTTCTTCATCCCAGGTGAAGTCCGAACGGGACCAGGTGCCATCGTCGCGTTTGGAGTTGTCAAAGACTGGGATGAACGGAAGGATCTGTCGCTTCAGTGTGAGCCACACAAGGTTTTCCGACGCGCCATACGCCGTGTCGGCCGCCACCCAGTCCGGCTTCAAGCCAAACCTTTCTTTCGTGCGGTCAATCATCCTGCGCATGGCGCCAACCTCGGCCTGCCGGATTGATCGGGTTGCCTCGACATCCAGAATGATCCCATGGTCTGTGTCAATGAGATAATTGTCCGAATAGGCAAAGAACGCTGGTCCTTTGCGGGCCGCCGTCCACTGGCTCGCGGGATCAGCATGCGCGGTGTACTTGGGCTTCGTCTCGCTGGCCGCACCAAACGCAGCATCATCCAGAACGTCGAGATATTCACGCACTGCGCGTGGGGCGTCTTCCGGCGTGATCTGTCGTGCCGCCCAATCCTCCTGATTGCTGGAATTCTGTTTCTGGACATCTGCAACGATAAGGCTGGCGTCAGCCGCAAAACCCTGACCGCCGACAAAGCCCTCGTCAATGCATCGAGCAACCGTCATCTCGAACACCTGCCGCAACAAATCACTCTCGCGGAAACGACCGTGCCGGTTCTTCGAAAAGGTTGAATGATCCGGGATGCGGTCCGTCAGATCGAGGCGACAGAACCAGCGATATGCGAGGTTCAGATGTACCTCCTCACACAGTCGTCGCTCTGAACGGATGCCAAAGCAATATCCCACGATCAACATTCTGATCAGCAGCTCTGGGTCGATGGAGGGGCGGCCGGTGTGGCTGTAGAAATCCGCCAGGTGAGCACGAATGCTGCTCAAATCAACGAACCGATCAATCGACCGCAGCATATGGTCTTGCGGTACATGATCTTCCAATGAGAACTCATAGAACAGCGCAGCCTGGGCTTCTTGCTTCGGTCCCAGCATGGCCAATCCTCCCGTTCCTTATGAGAATTGAATCAGCCACTTGGCAGATGATCAAGGAAGAGTTTTTCAACACAATCAAGCCCATCCTGTGAATTCGGATTTTTCGCTGCACGCGCACGCAGCATGAAAATGCTTTAGCTGCTCGGTTAAGGGCGCCGCGTGGCGGCCGAAATCGCTGCCTTTCGTTCAAGGCGCAGCGAAAATATCGACCGGAGTTTACAGGTTGAGGATAAAGCCACAATTCGCGGCGGTTCCGCCAAGGGCTGCTTTAGTGAACTACCGGGTGCTAGGAAAAACCTGCCTTGATCAAACGCGCTCGCAATTCAATCTGTTTGTCGGGGTCTTTCAAAGGCACTCGATCAAGATCTTTAATGCTGGTGTCGGGAAGGATGTCCTGACAGGATTTTACTGCATTCGCAGCGTCTTCTTGGCGGTCGAGTGCTTCATAGCTCGCGACCAAAACAAAATGTGCGAAGTACCATCTTGGCATCCGGTGAATAGCCCGTTCTGCCCATTCGATTGCGGCCTCAAAGCGCCCAGCCATATAGTGTGCTAACGCAAGACCTGAAAAGCGAAAGAAAATGCTTGGATCGAGAGGGTTGGAGCGGATGGCAATTTCCTGATTTGCGATAGCCTCATCGGAGCGTCCAAGGATGCCAAGCAATGTGCCAAGACTGCCATAGGCCAATGAACAATTTGGGTTCAGGGCTACAGCCCTCTCCAAGGCTGCGAGGGACTCGTCGTATTTGAGCAGCCCCCAGCAACAAATGCCCAGAGCCCAATGCGCGTATTCATTGCGGTCGTCGAGTTGCGTGGCCCGTCGCGCCAACGCATAAGCCGCTTCCGTTGCTGGCTGGACGTCAGGGACAAACCCCATGATCGCGATGTGGTGGTTGATCAAGGACAAGATCATGTTCGCCTCGGCACTCTCGGGATCAATCGCCAAAGCACGTTCCAGCAAGATCTTGGCATGGGCGTAGCTTTCAGGCGTAAAATCATAGAGCAGATGCCAGGACCGCATCGTCAGCTCCCAAACGGTCAGATCAGGTCGTGATGCACGCTCAACCGGCTCTTGAATAGTACTCAAATGAACCGTTGTCTGGATAGATGCCACCACATTGCGGGTAATCTCATCTTGCAAGTCAAAGACATCCTCAAGCTGCCCATCGTAGCGTTCGGACCAGACATGCCCGCCTGTTATGCCGTCGATCAACTGCGCAGCAACACGCACCCGCTGGCCCGATCGCCGAACGCTGCCTCCCAAGACAAACCGAACCCCAAGCTCTTCCGCAACGCGGCGGACATCGACGGATGTACCCTTGTAGGTAAATGTGGTGTTGCGCGCGATTATGAAAAGCCAGGGGGAACGCGACAGAGCCGTGATGATATCGTCACTGACGCCGTCTGAAAAGTATTCCTGCTCTTGGTCATCGGACATGTTTTCAAAAGCCAGCACGGCGATGGACGGTTTCTCAGGCCGGACGGGATGTTCAATGGGTAAATCAGCGAGCATGGTCGCCACAGGTGTCAACCTATCGCGCAGTTCCAGTTTCGAGGACACGCCAAGTTTGCGATATATTGTGGCTAAATGTGTGCGCACCGTCGATGGAGCAAGACACAAGCGGTCTGCGATTTGCTGGTAGCTTTCGCCCTGTGCATAGTCCGTCGCAATTTGGTGTTCGCGGTCGCTCAGGACACTTGTATTGCCACGTGTCTCGGTCACGAATGCGCCGCCTGTATCGCATGGATCATGCGTGCGTTCTCTAATGCGATCACGCTTTGGGCCGCAAACATCTGTGCTAGCCGAGTGGTGTCTTCGGAAAAAGGTCGAACTGTCTGGCGATAGATCGTGAATGCGCCTACCAAACTGTCACCAGCGAGCATTGGGATTGCAACAAAAGACCGCGCCCCGCCAAGATCGGCTGTGGCATAGCGCAGGGGGTCGTCCGTTTGGTAAATCGCCTCTGATTTGACGTCGATGATATTGATGACCTCACGCTGATTATTCATGCGGCCGAGACCCGTCTCAGAGCCGACTGCGAAGACACCTTGATCATCCAGCCACGCCTGAAATGGTTTCGGAATTCCGGCAGCGTGATTGGCCAGAAACCTGCCATCCTGATGATACTCAAACAGGATGCCAAACTCTGCATCGCAAAGCTCAAGCGCATAGTTTAGTATCAACGGCATCACGGCGCCCAGATCACCGTGCGATGCACTAATAATCCGCAAGACTTCGCTGAGTGCTTTTTCGCGACTGATGGCTTCTTCTAGGCTGAGTGCCAATTCGGACACCACGGCGGCCATTTCGGATTGGCTGCGGGGCTTGGGGGCGTCACCTTTCAGATAGGTCGCCAGTTCCAGCTTCGAGGAGACTTCAAGTTTGCGGTAGATCGTCGCCAGATGCGTCCGAACCGTGGACGGCGCAATGCACAGCGTGTCGGCGATTGTCTGATAGGTCTCTCCTCCCGCATAAGACTGCGCGATCTGCAATTCCCTTTGGCTGAGACCTGATTGTCCAGACACCTAAAACGCTCCTAAAAACTTGTGACGAGCTTGGTAAGAACGCGATCGACAAGCAATCCTGCAAATGCTGTAGTTTGCATACAGCACGTCTAATGCCGAATTTACAGCATCTGCACGATAGCTGAAGCCATAGGAATCGCGCCAATCTGTCCTCATCAGATCAAAATGGAGGACGTTAAGATGACCCAATTTGAGACCGCACAGGCATTCTTCGAAGCCTGCGAAACTGGCAACGGGTGGGAAGGCTGCAAGCCTTTCTGCCACGAAGGCGCAAGCTTTTCGTGCCAGGCTGACGCGCTGGCGGAGATATCGACACTTGCAGACTACGCCGAGTGGATGAAGGGGCTTCTGACGCCCGTTCCGGATGGCCATTACAAGCTGACAGCTTTTGCTGCTGATGAGGCGCGCCGCACTGTTGTTGCTTCTGCCGAATTCCACGGCACGCAAACTGGGGGAGGTGGACCGATTGCACCAACGGGCAAAGCTGTTGTTTCGGATTACGCTTATGTGATGCAATTCGACGGCGACAAGATCAGTCACATGACCAAAATCTGGAACGACGTACATGCGCTGCGCGGACTGGGTTGGGCGTGATGTTGGACACATGCCGGTCAAACCAGTCTGCCGCCGCGTACCACGTCTTGAAGGTGTCAGACCTATCAGACCCCAACTTGCGTGCGGCGCTCGATGAACTTTTACTGGAGTACTATGGCGTCATTGTTCGCAAACTGAGCGAGGCTGGGATGGTTCACAGCTATACACCGGAGATCCTGATGGAGTCGTTCTGGCCTGATGTGCACAAAGTCTTGCCGCCAAACGGTCAGTTAATCGTCGCACAGGATGCCGCGGGCCATCTTGTCGGGTGCGGAACGCTGCACCGCGTGCGTCCAGACGCAGCCGAAGTGAAACGTCTGTATGTTCGGCCCGAGGCCGTGGGCCAAGGTTTGGGCAGTGCGATTGTGCGCGAATGGATCAACAGCGCGCGCGGCATGGGATTAGAAACACTTTTGGTCAACGTCATCAACAACAACCGCGACCCGATGGGGATATTTGAACGCTTGGGTTTTGAGGTGATCGACCGATACCCAGAGTGTGCTGACCCAATCGAAGTCGACCCCTATTTCATCTACTTGAATTACCAACTGTGATGACCCGTTGGCACATTCTCGCTCTGCTCTTTCTAGCGCGCACAGCATTGGGGTTTCAATTCCAGACACTCGCTTCGGTTGCAGACGATCTGGTTGTGGCCTTCGGACTGGACTACGCAGGCATCGGACTGCTTATCGGGCTTTTCATGGCGCCTGGCGTCTTCCTAGCGCTGCCTGCGGGGCTATGGGGTCGTTACGTGTCTGATCGCAACATGGTTGGTTTTGGGCTGATCGCGATGGCAGTCGGAGGGGTGATCTCGACTCTCGCCGTAGAGGGCTTGGGATTAGGTATGGGTCGCGTTGTTGCAGGTGTCGGATGCTTGTTTGCAATGATCTACTTTACCAAGATGATCGCTGACTGGTTCGAGGGCCGTGAGATTGCCACGGCCATGAGCATCCTTGTGATGAGTTGGCCGTTAGGGATCGCCATGGGCCAAGTTGGCCATGCTTGGTTGGCCCAAACGTACGGCTGGCAAGTCCCATTTCAGGCGGCTTCGGCCTATTGCCTGATCGCGGCCCTTGGGGTTTTCTTGCTCTACCGTCCGCCGCATGATCTGCCGGATGCCGCGGGCGGCGCGCGGATTGCACTGACAAAGCAAGAATGGCGTTTGATGCTCTGTGCGGCAACGGCCTGGGGTGTCTTTAACGCAGCCTACGTGACCTATCTGGCATTCGCGCCAAAGGTTCTTGAGGACCACGGCCACACCGCCATTTCCGCCGCTGGCATCATCAGCATCGGTAGTTGGATCATGATCCTTTCCGGTGCGGCCTCCGGGCAGATCGTGGATCGTTTTGGTCGGCGGAATAGTGTCTTGGCGATCTGTATGGGCGGCGCGATCGTAGCGCTTTTGCTCCTCGGGATGCCAGGCGCTGGCCTTGGCGCAAGCATTCTGTTTGGACTGATCGGAATGGCACCTGCCGGGGTCATCATGGCCATGGCAGGGCAAGCGATGCAGCCTCAGGTCAGAGCTTTTGGCATGGGGATGTTCTTTACGGTTTACTATGCGATCATGTGGATCACGCCGCCGGTCGCAGGTGCGATCCTTGATGCGACAGGTAATCCGCAAGGCCCATTGTGGCTTACAATGATCCTCTTCGCAGCGGTGGTTCCGCTTGGCATGGCGTTCCAGTTTTTCAAAGGTGCGACGGTGATTGGCAAAGAAAGGAAAGTGTGACGATGAGTGTCCGGAAAACGATTTTTACAAAGGAAGTCATCACCGCTGATGAAATGAATCAGGCGTGCGACCCGATCACCCGGGTTGTGGCTTTGGCGGTTGTTAGAAACCCATTCGCAGGGAAGCACCAAGAAGATCTGTCGCCCCTATTCGATATTGGCGCGCAGCTTGGCGCGTCGCTGACGCAAGAGCTTGTGAACATGCTTGGAGCACCCGTTGTCTGTTATGGCAAAGCCGGTCTTGTGGGATCTTTGGGTGCAATGGAACACGGAGCTGCCCTGTTACACCCCGCCCTTGGCAAACCGGTGCGCGCAGCCATCGGTGATGGCAAATCCCTAATGCCATCCAACCACAAGGTTGGGCCATTGGGTGGATCGATTGATCTGCCGTTGGGCCACAAGGATGAGGCATGGTCATTTGATCATATCGACACAATGACCCTCTGGGTGCCTGACGCGCCCCGCGCAGACGAAATCGTACTCTGCATCGGACTGTCGGACGGAACACGTGTGCATCCGCGCGTTGGAAAAGGCCCAAGCCCCGATTGATTGTATGATCTTCATTGAAGCGGTCATTGGACACAGGCGCGGCATCGGTCAAAGAGGGCTCACAGCGACCGAATACGCCTGCAGCACTCCTGTTGTCAGCGGCGGCCCGAAGACACTTCTTGCAGTTGACGGTATAATACCGTGGCGAGCATGGTGCTAGAGACTGGGTTTGGAAGGTGGATCGGAGGGCAAATCATGCCAAGAGTCCAACTTCCCGCAACTACCCCGAAACAAAGAGCTTGGAACAAGGGGCGGATCATCGGTCAAAAACGACCTTTGCTGCCCAAACAGGTCTGGGCGATCCGGGCGCGGCTCAAACTGGCGGGTTACCTGCGCGATCTTGCTTTGTTCAACGTCGCAATAGATAGCAAGCTGCGCGGCTGTGATCTCGTCAAGTTGACCGTGTCTGACCTAGTGAAAGATGATCGCGTGCGAGAACGCGTTTCGGTGATCCAGAGCAAGACTAAGCGGCCTGTGCAGTTCGAATTGACGGAAAACACCCGCGAAACTGTCTTGGCTTGGGTCAAATCACCCGAGATGTTCGCGTGTCAGTTCATGTTCCCAAGCCGGTTCCATGACCGCCCCCATGTCTCCACCCGCCAGTATGGTCGGCTTGTCCGCGATTGGGTGACTGCAATCGGCCTTGAACCAAGTGGTTATGGCACGCATTCACTTCGCCGTACAAAGGCCGCAGAGATTTACCGCAAGACAGGAAACCTCCGCGCGGTGCAACTGCTGCTTGGTCACACGAAGGTCGACAGTACAGTGCGTTATCTTGGCGTCGAACTCGAAGATGCCTTGAGCATCGCTGAACGCATCGACATATGAGCCATTTTGGCGAGCGGTGCTGCCGCTCGCCATTTCGTTGCGGATGTCCGTACTGTATACGGAGTTGGTCGGTGCTGAGCCCCAAGACACTGATGCTGCATTGTGCTTGAATTTCGTCGCCCCAAAAAGAACCTTTAAATTGGTGGCGAAGCTGTCTTAATCCGAGCTACGATGAATTGATTGAAACCAGGTAGTTAAATAGAAGTGCTTAGCAATTTGAACTGGCCCGCAATCGAAGGCATCGCCTCTGTTGCCGGAGCGATTGGGGTCGTTATCTCGATCATTTTTTTGATCTATGAAGTCCGACACAACGCCCGTGCGATTGAGGGCGCGACTGTCCAGTCACTGATGACGCTTGAGCGGGATGTTTTTGGCCTTCTCGCTGAGAACGCGGAGCTGATGACCAAGGGTGGCGCAAACCCGTCCGAACTCACCGAAGTTGAGCAGTATCAGTACGACCGCGGAGTCGGGACCTATTTCTCATTGATCTATTCCGCCTACATGCAACATGAACGTGAGTTGGTGGAAGATGAGGTTTGGGATGCTTACTTGAATGCTCTTGCGCGCCACATGCAGGCACCTGGTTTTGCTGAGGCTTGGCTACGCATCGGCGTCGGTTACCCCAAGAGTTTTCAAGAGTTGATCAAACAAAGATTTCCGGAAGCACGCGAAACCAAGAGCATCACATGATCCCAAAGAGCAAAGGGCAGACACTCCTCGAGAACTCATATAAGCTTGCTACACCGCAGGACAACAAAGCCTACTATGATGAATTTGCAGAGACTTATGACGCGGAATTTGCGCACGCTTTGGGCTGGGAGTACCCCAATGCAATTGCAAATTTATACTGGGAACATGCTGGCTCACACCATGCGCCTATCGCTGATATCGGCTGCGGCACTGGCTTGGTTGCTCAGGCAATGGCCATAGGCCCAGACCAGATTGACGGCATTGATATCTCTGAAGAGATGTTGGCGATCTCGCGCAGAAAAGCATTATACCGGAGGACGATCAAAGCCGATCTAATGGCCAACCTTGGACCCATCAAGAACGCTTATGGCGCGGTTGTGTCTGCGGGAACGTTCACGTCCGGACATGTAGGGCCACAAGCACTCGAAAGTCTTCTCGACATTGCCCGCCCTGACGCGCTTTTTATTATTGGTGTCAACAAGGCATTCTTCCTAGAGGCTGACTTCGAGCCAGTGATCCGCGACCTCGAAGCGCGCGGCGCTATCGCAGCCCTAAAGTTGGTTGAAATCCCCATGTACAACAAAGCGGGCCACGATCATTCGTCCGACAAGGCTTATGCTCTCTGCTTTCGCAAAAAATCTGTTAGCTAGCGTAAGGCAAACCGTATGTGATCAAAGCAATTTCGAGTGGCCGATTTGCGATCTGGGCAAACTCAGTTTGTATTATGAGTATTGCACGATCACTGACAGAAAATCCTCTTCGCTTGTGACGACGGTGTGATGACCTTTGCCGTGCGTATCTTCCATGTGCCAGACGTCGCCCGGCCCAATGTCTCTGAATTCTCCGTCACTGGCGGTCACGCGGACGACACCAGCCATACAGATCAGTTTTTGCGCAACAGGCGTGGGGTGAATGGGCTCATCCCATCCTTTCTTGAGGCGCAAGAACATGGTCTGCGTGACCGTTTCGGGCTTTGAGATTTCAATGGCCTTCGCAGGCGGCGCGAAAGTTTTCTCTTCGAGGCTTACAGTAACGTCTTCCCAATGGCTTTCGCCCGCCGCATCGACGTAGAGCTTTTTGAAGATCATGTAGGGTCTCCTTGTTGGATGAGCGTTGAAAGCCGTTTGCTGGCGGTCTAGGCGGTGAGAGAGCGTTCCATGAAATAGACATATGGTTTCCATTCCGTAGGAAAGCCTGCGGGATGTGGCGTGCTTTTGAAGCCCGCCGCCTCGTACATCGCTTTCGCGTAAGTCAGAAAAATGGCTGAAGAGAACATCACCTTGTGATAGCCATCTTTGATCATCTGCTCGAACATTTGATCTAGCAAAAGGCGGCCAATCCCGTGGCCACGCCCTGCTTCTGTTACAAACATCCGGTTGAACTCCGCCTCGCCGTCGCCCGCTTTGTTGTACATGACGCATCCAACCGGTTGACCATCCAGAGAGGCGAGAAACATCCCTCCATCAGGTCGTGCGTGAAGCTCGCTCAGGCTGTCCAGAATACTCCCAAACCGCGAGCGGTCCATCGGGTTTCCTTCCGTGGGCCAATCATCCGGGTAATTGTCCCAGTGCCAGTCCAGCCATTGGCGACAGAGCGCGCGAACCTGTTCGATTTCGTGGGGCCTTGAGACGAGCTTTACAGTTATGGTCATAGCTGTGTTGTCCTGTTGGCGGGATTGAGCGCACGCCCGTATCGTGGTCCCTCCGAGAGGGTTGCATCATCAAAGCAGAAGAGAGTGACAAGGTCTGATCGGCGAATGCCCAGCTTGGCGCAGGCTGCGAGGGACGCGGCGTTGTCTTCTTTGATCCCAGTATTGAAACCCCGCATGCCTTCATACTCCCACATATGCTGGATCGCGCGGGCGCCGAGCCATCCTGCAAGACCGCGCCCGCGATGATCTTCGCGCGTGGCCAGAACGCCCCAGAATGCCTCCTTGGCACGCGGGGTGCCGGGGGCGTGCATTGCATAGGACGCCGCCGTCGCCACAGGCGCACCGGCAGCGTCCCTTGCAACCAGATTGATTCCCGGCAGCACGCTGCCACGCATGATCTCGCCGGGCATCGCGCTTAGCCCGCAGGCCTCGCACAGCGCGACGGTCGCCTCTATCAGCGTGTCGGGCGAACGTTTGCGGAGCAGCTCAATGGTTATGCCTTCCGGCGGCAATCCATTGTCCAAAAGCGATCTGCTTGCCTGATACGAGGCCTCTCCACCACTGCAAAAAAGACTTTGCGCAGTTCGAAAACCCTCACCGTCGAGCTGGCGCCGGATCGAAGCGGCCTCGGTCTTCGGAAGGTAAAAACACATCCCCAAGCCCTGAATGCGCGCGAGACTGGCCACCACGTCTGCGGTATCATTCCCGGGGTCGCTGAGAGACACGACCGTCCCATAGTAAGCATAGCGGGGATGGTCTCGGACCACGCGCCAAAGGGCCTCGCCCCGCTCCAACAGGGCTTTGTGACCCGGATCGCCGAAAAGCTCTTGGTATGGCATTTTCCCTCCAAACTGTTTGCTTTAACTCTTCGGTCTTACCGTGTGATGGCGGCACCTGAGGCGTTGATGGCGACGGTGACGCGGGTGGGATCGCGGATAAGGCCGCATCTTTCCAGCATCGCGCGGGAGGCCGCATTGTCGGATGCGGCTTGTGACAGGACATAGGTCCATCCGTAGGCGTGCGCGCTATCGATCAAGGCTTGTGCTGTGACAGCGACTCCCAGCCCCTTCCCGCGGTGATCGGGTGACACAGACACGGACCCTAGGAAGGCCGTTCCAGAATGGGGGCCGTCCACATGGTAGCGATCACTGACAAGTGCGCAGGCCGCTAGCGTGCCTTCAGCCATTTGGATGCAGGTGGTGATCTGCGGGACAACATAGCCGCGCATGTACCATGCGGGCATCGCCGCCACGCCGCATAGGGAATTCAGCTCTTGAACTGCGCCGATGGTGGTGGGATCGGGCTTAGCGTAACTGCTGAAGGTCCAGCCATCAGGCAACACATCCGTCAATGTGGTACAGCGCTGACCGACGATGCCCGAGCCACCCAGAAAAACATCCCAGCTTGGTACCTCTACCCCTCCTCCAAAGACCGCGCGGATCTTGTCATAGATTGTCGCGCGATCCATTGCGGCAAGCGCGACGAAGCGATCCTGCGCTACCTCTGCGACCAGACGGTCCCAGCCAAAGGCCTCCGGATCAAGCACATTCAGGACCCGTCCTCCATTGCCGAGTACGGGGTCTGCGGCGATTTCAGCGTGGCGCGCCAGAAGGCGCCGCTGAATGTTGCGGTGCACTTCAGAGCCGGTGAATTCCTGCACTCTCATGCGCGTGCCCATTCTGCCACCTGCGCTGTCGCGCGTTTCAGCATGAGCACGTCAAAATTCGCGAGGATCCGATAGCCTTTGGCCTTCAGGTCCTGGGCTTGCTCTTGCGTAAAGGCCACGCCCCCCAGGGGCATGCCGGCCTTTTTCGCGGCTGCCTCAATTCGGGCATTGGCCTCAGTCATCAAAGGGTGGTCGAGCTGCCCGGGCACGCCAAGCTCCGTAGACAAATCAAAAGGCGCGAGGACCATACAATCCACCCCCTCAACCGCGCAGATGTCTTCGATGTTCTCGAGGGCGCCGATCGTCTCGATCAGCAGCATGCAAACAGTCTTGGTGCCAGGTCCAGGCAGATAGTCAAAAAGCCCCATGTTCCAGCGCGAATGGGCCACAAATGGCCCCCAGCCCCTAGTGCCATGGGGTGGATATCGGAGGCTGGCCACTGCGCGTTCGGCATCGGCAACGCTTCGCGCAAGAGGAAAACAGATCCCTTCGGCTCCTGCATCAAGGGCTCTTTTGACCTCATTCTCATCAATCGAGGGGATACGCACGAGCGGCGCACAGCCCGTGCCTTGGGTGGCCGCAATCATGGCGTGAAGGCTCTCGGGGCCTACTGGTCCATGTTCGCAATCAAAGACCAGAAAATCCGCCCCCGAAACGGACATTGCCTGGGCCGTTACAGCGGATGGAATAACTGCAACATGGCCGCTAATCATCCGCGCCGGATCAGCGAGTTTGTCTTTGAAGTTCATCTTGTCTCTCCTGTCTGGGTTGCGGGCCTTACGGGTCAGGCGGCGGCCCGGCGCCATTCCAAGAACGCATCGACAACTTGGCCCGCAATCGTGATGCGTTTGGCACTCAGGCGCAGTAGATCGCCGTCGAATTCTACGTCGCGGACTTGTTCCGTCCCAACCCAGTACGGGCAAAAAGACTGGGTGACGGAATGGACCACCTGATCGCCGCGGTGTTTATATGTGCCCGCAGAGGTGAGATGGGATTTGAAAGCCGCAGAGTCTTCGGCCTCGCTTCCACCGAATGGGTCGTTTGGCGCGGCGAAGGCGGCAGGCTTGGCTTTGGCCATGTGAACGAAGACAAAACCGTCATTGGAGTCGCTTATAGAGCCCTGGGGATTTTGGCCAAACGGATATGCGCGGGTGCCGTCATCGGCCTGATTAAACCAGCTCTCCAGCGTCCAGGTGCCGATCAGAAGGTTGCGTTGGGCCATAGTCGTCATTCTCCGCGTTTGTGCCGTGTTGGCTCAAGCCTAAGGCAGCACCCGCCGCGAAACGGAATTAAGAAAGAGGAAAACCCATTAATTCGGGGTTCCGCGTTTGGAGATCGACAGAGCGCACGCAAATTCCTAGGCTATGCAACGATTGGGGGATTGGAATGTGAATGTGAGGGTTGAGCCAGAGCGCACTGGCCAAGTGAGTGAGAGCCAATACCATTTTTTAGGCGTGACGCTGGATGAAGGCACGCGCAGTCTTCGCCGGGGAAAGGAGACCTTGCCGCTTGGAGGACGAGCTTTTGACCTTCTTCTTTACCTCATCACCAATCGCGACCGCATTGTGAGCCGCGCCGAAGTCTTTCGGGGCGTCTGGGGGGATGCTGTGCTGGATCAGAGCAATCTAAACGTGCAGCTTGCCGCGCTACGTCGGGTTCTGGGGCCTGATGTTGTCCAAACGGTACCAAGGCGCGGGCTACGTTTTGGCGCTGAGCTGGAGGATAATTCCGGAGCCGAGACCGCCTCTATCGCTGTTTTGCGCTTTGACGTGATCGGCCAGGCGGAAGAAATTGAATGGCTTGCCGATGGGATCGCAGAAGACCTCTCCACAGAGCTAGCCCGGTTTCGGGATCTTCTCGTGATTGCACGTAACTCCGCCCGCACAGTGCCGGATGTGACGGCCCACGACGCCGCGCAGGCGCTGAATGCCCGGTACCTCGTAACGGGAACGCTACGCCAGTCAGGCGAGACGTTTCGCCTTACGGTGCGGCTTGTGGATGCGGGCTCTGGCGTGAAGGGCTGGGCCGAAACCTATGATTGCGCCGCTGATGCGCGCTTTGAAATGGTAGATGAGATCGTGGCGGCGCTGGCCTCTGCCATAGGCCCCCAGGTCTGGGCGGCAGAAGCACGCAGGCTGCGGCGGGAGCCCCCGCGAAATATGTCCGCCCATGATCTTGCCCAACGTGCGTGGGCAGGTCTTTGGCCTTTAGAGATGACGCCAGATCAGCGCCCACGCGAGCGCGCAATGGATCTTGCAGGTCAGGCCATCGCTATCGATCCGTCCTGTGCCTTGGCCCACCGAACAGTCGCCTACGCACAATTTTGGACGCTTTATTTTGGCCTCGCAGATCTGCGCGATACAGCGCTTATGGAGGGTCTCACTGCCGCAGCGGAGGCCATTGCTTCAGATCCACTGGATCACCACGCATACCGGCAAAAGGGCCTTCTTCATTTTCTAAGCTCTGAGCCTGTTGCGGGCATGATTGATCTGCGCCGCGCCCATGCGCTCAACCCCAATTGCGCGCTGACGCTGAGTTGGCTGGGGCTTTACGAGGCGACACACGGGAATGATACGGTTGCAGTAAGCCACGCGGAGGCGGCTTTGAAGCGCAGCCCTCTTGATCCAATGCGCGCATCTTTGGAAGTGGCGCTGGCTTTCACACATTTCATTACCGCGGATTATGGGTCGGCCTGTGACGCGGCCTTTTCGGCAGTTCAGCAGCGCCCTCAAGCTGCGACGCCTTACCTGATTTTGACTATCGCGCGCATTGGCGTCGGCGATCTGGATGGTGCAAAGTCGGCGTTTGAGCAGTTAGAGGCCCTGGCCCCCGAAATGACCGCCGCGCGGCTGAAGGGGGCGTGGCTCTCTCCCAAAGAAGACTACAGGCGTCGTGCGCAGACCTTTTTGCAGGTTGCGGCGGGCCTTGCGCCGATGTCGGAGGCTGTGGCGCAGGCAGCTGATCGACGACCTTAACGCAGCAAATTATCGACGCGTCGGCGTGCCTCAGCCTTCAGTTGTGCCGCTTCCAGAGCACGGGCTGCCCGGTCCGAGGCGGACACCGGTGTGCGGGGCGCAAAGATTGGCGGTGTGCGAAGAATGCCTCTCAGGGCCTGCAATGCGGCAAATAGGATGGCTTTGGGAGGGGTCTGGGGCTGAGTGGTGAAGTTGGTCATTTTCAGGGTCCTTAT
>JBCBWJ010000120.1:0-7370 GCA_039817165.1 Pseudomonadota bacterium
ACCATTGGGGCGGAACGCAGCCGTGCGGTGACTCCAGGGTTGACCCTTTCGATCTGTGGGGAGCACGGTGGAAATCCCGAATCGATTGCGTTTTGCCGCGCTGCAAAGTTCGACTACGTCTCCTGCTCTCCGTTCCGGGTTCCCGTTGCGCGACTTGCTGCCGCCCAGATCGCACTTTGCGAAAAGATGGGTAACGGGCTGAAGTAAAAAGAATTTTCTCTGTTTTTTGAAGATGTGCGTAGGAAACGGGCAGTCTTTGTCTGTTACGACTTTTTGGGTTGGGGTGGACCTTTTGGTAAACATACCTTAGGACCCGCGACTTGTTTCGAGGATTTGGCCGCGATTGCATGGGTTTACGGGGTCTTCTTGGTTTGATTTGGGGATGGTGTTTCATGGTACGTTTGGGTTTTGCGCTGCTGTTGGCGGGGGCTGTTGCTGCCTCTGCGGAGACCGCATCTGACACGTCCGTTTCGGAGCTTTTTACGGGCGAGCAACGGATGCTGAATGCAGTTTCGGACAAGCAACTCGAGAAGATGCTTACACGACCTGATCTGGAAGTGACGTATTCGGCAGAATGGCTCGCTACCAAAAGTTTTGACAGCGCGGGCGCGGACTGGCGTTGCCTTGCAGAAGCGCTTTATTTTGAAGCGCGCGGCGAGAGTGTGAAGGGCCAGTTTGCCGTGGCTGAAGTGATCCTCAACCGCGTAGACAACCCTGATTTCCCCGACACGGTGTGTAACGTTGTCCATCAGGGCACCGGACGCAAATATCAGTGCCAGTTCACCTATACCTGCGACGGGCACAAGGAAGTGATCAACGAACCCCGCGCCTTTGATCAGGTGGGCAAGATCGCGCATCTGATGGTGGAGGGTGCGCCAAGGCCGCTGACCAAGGGGGCCACGCATTATCACACACGGGCCGTCAGTCCGCGTTGGTCACGGGTTTACCCGCGCGTGGCTACGATCGGGGTCCATCACTTTTACAAACGGCCAACGCGGATGTCGTCGAACTGAGAATCCGGTTGACTTGGGTAAGGCCTGAGGTAAAAGCCGGGTTTCAAGGAATTCGACGGGCGCAAAGCCCGGTGTAGGAGCGAAACGCATGGCTAAGCCAACCACCATCAAAATTCGCCTGAACTCGACCGCTGGCACGGGACATTTCTACGTGACCAAGAAAAACGCGCGCACCATGACCGAAAAGATGATCGTTCGGAAGTACGATCCGGTGGCGCGAAAGCATGTCGAGTACAAGGAAGGCAAGATCAAGTAAGACTTGGGTCTTGTGCTGATGAAGAGGCCGCGCGGTTTGCGCGGCTTTTTTGTGCGTGCTCACCGCTCCCTGCGGTCGCGTCTCGCCAAAGAAAAAGGCCGGCTGTAAGAGCCGGCCTTTCACTTAAGGTTTCAGGATCGTTACTCACGATTGCCAAGTAGGTTCAGCAACATGATGAACATGTTGATGAAGTCGAGGTAGAGCCGCAGCGCGCCCATGATGGCCGCTTTGCCGAGCCATTCCTGATCGCCATGATGGGCATGGGCCAGATATTCGTTTTTGATGTCCTGTGTGTCATATGCGGTCAGACCTGCAAAGATCAGCACGCCGAGCATTGAGATTGCAAACATGATCGCGGGCGAGCCCAGGAAGATATTCACGATCGACGCCACGATCAGGCCAATGACGCCCATAATCAGAAAGCTTCCCCAACCGGAGATGTCTTTCTTGGTGGTGTAACCCCACAGTGAGAGGCCAGCGAAAGCCACGGCCGTAATCAAGAAGACCTGAGCGATGGAAAAGTCGGTGAAAACCACGAATATGTAGCTGATCGACACGCCCATCACCACGGCGAAGACGTAAAAGAACAACTGCGCCGCCGCGTAAGACAAACGGCTAATGGCCGCGCTGAAGGCGAACACCATTATCAGGGGCGCAAACATAACGATGTAACGTGTGAAACCCGTGAACAGGGTTTGCATCAATGCCGCGTTGTTGCCAACGGCCCAAGCGGCCGCGAATGTGAGCAACATGCCTACGGACATCGTGCCGTAGACTTTATTCATATGTGCACGCAATCCCTCATCAATCTGAGCGGCGCGTGCTCCCGTTGCCGTACGGATTGTGTTCAGTTCAGCCATGAAAGCCTCCGAAAAAATACACTCCCAAGCCCTCATTGCGGGCTTTGAATTGAATATCGGCAAGGTTGTGGTCTATTTCAAGGGAAACCGGGCCGCTTTGGGCCCGGTTTTTGGAAACTGTGAAGTGTTTTTGGTGACGCTGAGGAAACAAGCGCGTTCTCAGCAAGTTTTTAACTCACCGGAGCCAATGATCCGGCACGTTCCAGAAGCCGCTTTGCGCCTCTTTTTCAGCCTGTGCACGCGTTACTCCGATATCTTTGAGAGCGCTATCGTCCAAGCGCGCCAAAGCACGCCGCTGGCGGTAAAGCGAAAGGAGGTCAAGAAGCGAGGCCCGGTCGCCCCTATGAAAACTGGTATTGCTGCGTGTGGTCGAGAGGAAAGCCATGGGATGTCCTTTCAGGTTTGTGATGTGTTTTGGTCTATTCATGTTCTCTGTTGATGTATTTGTACGATCGCGTATGATTTTTAAATCGAATGTTTGTGAGCAATATCATCAAGGATTGTGATGAATGAGAAATCTGGACATGACGACACTGCGGTCCTTCGTCACCGTGGCGGAGCAAGGCGGGGTGACACGGGCGGCGGCAACGCTCAATCTGACGCAGTCTGCGGTCTCTATGCAGATCAAGCGGCTGGAAGAGCTATTGGGGATCGAGCTTTTTGATCGCTCCAACAGGTCGCTGTCGACCACGGTTTCCGGGGATCTGTTATTGACCTATGCGCGCCGTATCGTGGATCTCAATGACGAAGCCGTCGGGCGATTGACGGACGAGCTCTACGAGGGCGAGATCACGCTGGGTGTGCCTTATGACATCGTGTACCCAGTCGTGCCGCAAGTTTTGAAGCGGTTCAACGCGCTCTATCCTCGCGTCAAGGTGCAGCTTGTATCGTCGAGCACGATGAAACTGGTCAAGTCCCTGGCCCGTGGAGAGGTGGATCTGATCCTCACCACAGAGGTGCTGCTGCGGCCGGGCGGAGAGACACTGGCCAAAGTGCCTTTGCGGTGGTCCGGCGCCTTGGGCGGGCAGGCATGGAAGAAGCGGCCCCTGCGCCTTGCGTTCTGCAATTTCTGCATCTTTCGGCCCATCGTGATCAATCGGCTGGATCAAGCGGGGATCGATTGGGAAATGGTCGTGGATTCTGAAGATGATCGCGCGGTCGAGGCTTTGGTCAGCGCGGACCTCGCTGTCGGGGCGATGATGGCTGATAGTATTCCACCCCATCTCGAGGCGGTTGTCACAGGGGGCGCGCTGCCTGATCTTGGCGTGCAACAGGTGAACATGTACGGCAACAAGACCCGAAAAGATGTGCCGCTCGATGACATGGCCGAGATGCTGCGAAAAGGGTTTGTGCCTGTCAATCTGCCGATGGCCGTTGCATCTCAATAACCACTTTGCCTGTGGACTTGCGGCTACGCAATAGGTCCAGACCTTCTGCGGCGCGCTCCAGTGGGAAGATTTCGCTGATATGCGGTTTGATCTTTCCGTCGGCATACCATGAGAAAAGCGTGGCCAAACTATCGGTCAGGGCTTTGGGATTGAACTTGAGGTATCCCCCCCAGTAAAAACCAATCAACGAGATATTTTTGACGAGAAGGTGGTTGGCAGGCACTTGCGGAACGGTGCCACTGGCAAACCCGATAGTCAGAATGCGAGCCTCCGGATTGCAGGAGCGTAATGCTGCGGTGAACTGATTGCCACCCACAGGGTCATACACTACGTCCACCCCGCCCAAAGATTTGCAGACCTCTCGGATGTCTTCCGTCGTGGCGTCGATCAAGTGGTGGGCGCCCATGGCTTTGGCCACTGCAAGCTTCTCAGCCCCACGTGCGCAGGCAATGACACGCGCGCCCATGACCTTTCCTATTTCAACGGCCGTCAAGCCGACACCGCCGGCCGCGCCGAGCACAAGCAGTGTTTCCCCTGATTTGAGCCTTGCCTTGTGCTCGAGGGCGAGATGACTGGTCCCGTAGGCGACCATGAAGGCTGCGGCATCCGTAAAAGGCATGGCGTCAGGCAGCAAAACGCAACGATCTGCTGGAAACATCCCGTACTCCGCGAGGCCCCCGCTGCCGCCAAAAACTGCAACACGAGCACCGGCGGGCGGAAATGATACACCCGCGCCGACGCGTTCGACCGTTCCGGACACCTCCATGCCTAAGGTAAAGGGCGGCTCTGGCGTGTCCTGATATTCGCCCTTGATCATCAAAAGGTCGGCGAAGTTAAGCCCACAAGCTTCAATCTTAACCATCACATCATTTTGTTCCAGCGCGGGGCATTCCGTCTCCACGAGTGACGGCGACGACCCGAGCTGTTGGACTTGGAAAGAGCGCATCGGCTTGGCCTTTGTTTAATATCGCCCGGTAAGGCTTTGTTGTGAAATGTCAAATATCTTTAAAGGTGTCAACAAACCGGCGCAGGGGCTTTGAGCAGCGGGCTAAGAGGCAATGGACAGATGTCCATTTCTACAGCCTTGGATTGATCGATTGACGGTCTGATCCCTTATTTAGGTAAGGGTTTTGCTTGTAAAATCTGTTTCTGAGGTTAGGGTTTGCACACAGAACAGGACCGTTGTTCTTGGCATTTCCTCACGCCAAGACCGGGCAATTCGAAGACACGCCAATCATCGTTCGGGTATTAGTACGAAGCTATGGTGTACGGGGGAACGGGAGTTTAGAACTATGCCACATCCAGTAGATGTCCATGTCGGGAAACGTATACGGCACCGGCGCTGGCTTGCAGGTATGACACAGCAACAGCTGGCCGAGAGTGTTGGAATAAAGTTTCAACAAATCCAAAAATACGAGACAGGCGCGAACCGTGTAAGCGCATCTCGACTTTGGGATATAGCCGATGCTCTGGAGGTGAACGTCAGCTTTTTCTTCGAAGGTTTGGATCAGGAAGCGGAGGCGGATGCCCAACCGGTGGGCGGTGCTCCCACCGACATACTTGGCGACAAAGAAGCGTTGGAGCTGATCCGATCATACTATTCTATCCCGGAAAATCAGCGTCGGCGACTGTTTGATCTGGCAAGGGTTCTCAGCGACGTCGCTTGAAACCCGCCATTCCGACAAGGTAAACCCCTGCGCAGTCAAGCAGGGGTTTTTTTATGCAGATAGATGCCATTCCTGAAACAGCGCACGCCCTGGCCGATGCTGCACGGCGCGTTATCCTGCCTTATTTCCGGTCAGCCGGGCTTACAGCGGACAACAAAGAACAAAACCGCTTTGACCCTGTCACGGAAGCCGACCGGGCCGCAGAACGTGCCATGCGTGCCATTTTGCAGGAACGGCGCCCTCAAGATGCGATCCTCGGCGAAGAGTATGGGAAAACAGAGGGCACAAGCGGGCTCACATGGGTTCTCGACCCCATCGATGGCACCCGCGGGTTTCTGTCCGGCACTCCCATATGGGGGGTCTTGGTCGCAGTCTCTGACGAAAACGGGCCGGTCTACGGTTTGATCGATCAGCCCTATATCGGCGAACGTTTTGAAGGCGGTCTGGGACGCAGCACGATGACGGGTCCGCTTGGTTCACGGGACTTGGGCGTGCGTGGGGATCGTGCGCTGGACGATTCAATCCTGTTTACGACTTTCCCGGAAGTTGGAACCCCGCAAGAGGGCCGCGCCTTTCATGCTGTGGCGAACGAGGTGAAACTCACCCGTTACGGCACGGACTGCTATGCATATGCGCTGCTTGCGGCGGGACAGATAGATCTGGTGATCGAGGCGGGGCTTCAGGCCTATGACATTCAGGCCCCGATTGCAGTGATTGAAGCAGCAGGCGGGATCGTGACGGACTGGTCCGGGCGGCCTGTGCACAACGGCGGGCGGTCGCTGGCCGCGGCTGGCAAAGAGCAACATGCGGCCGCTCTGGCCATCTTGTCAGACATGGGTTTCTGAAACGAAAAAGGCCGCGCCATGGGCTGCGCGACCTTTTGATTTGTCAGTGAGGCTGTCTTACGCGTCGTCGTCAGACGAGGCGCCGTCTTCTGCGTCGGGCAGAACATCCTCAACCGTTTCGGCCAGGTCTTCGTCATCCGCCGCGGCAGAACCGATATCCTCGAAGAGTTCCGCAATCTCGAAGTCAGCTGCTTCTTCTTCCTCAGCCGCCAATTCCTGGATGGTCTTGCCGGAGGCCTGTAGGTCAGCTTCTTCTGCGGAGCGTGCGACGTTCAATGTAATCGTCGCGTCCACTTCTGGGTGAAGGGTGATCGAAACCGAGTGCAGACCCAGTTCCTTGATCGGACCGGTGAGAGCCACCTGCTTGCGATCCAGGGTAAAGCCCGCCTCAGTCGCCGCATCAGCAGCGTCACGAGTTGTGACGGAGCCGTACAATGCGCCCGAATCAGAAGCCTGTCGGATCACGATGAACTGTTCACCGTCGATCTTTTCGGCCAGCGATGCGGCCTCGGATTTGGTTTCCAGATTGAGCGCTTCAAGCTGCGCCTTCCGGGATTCGAACTGTGCGATGTTGTGAGCCGATGCCGACAGCGCTTTTTTCTGTGGCAGCAGATAATTGCGCGCATAGCCAGGCTTTACGTCCACGACTTCGCCCATCTGGCCCAGCTTGGCCACGCGCTCAAGAAGGATAACTTGCATGTCGGTTTCTCCTTACTTCACAGCGTAGGGCAGCAGGGCCAGGAAACGTGCGCGTTTGATCGCACGGGCCAGCTCACGCTGCTTTTTGGCGGAGACGGCGGTGATCCGGCTCGGGACAATCTTGCCGCGCTCAGAGATGTAGCGCTGCAGGAGTTTGGTGTCTTTGTAATCGATCGCCGGTGCGTTATCGCCCGAGAAGGGGCAGACCTTGCGGCGGCGGAAAAATGGTTTTGCGGCCATGGGTTATTCCTTTCTCAACAAGCGTTTAGCGACGCTCACGGCGGTCGCCGCGGTCGTCTTTTTTCTGCATCTGGACCGATGGGCCCTCTTCGTGGGCGTCGACCTTGATGGTCAGTACGCGCATCACGTCATCATGCAGCCGCATCAGGCGCTCCATTTCCTGAATAGCCGGCGCAGGGGCGTCGGTTTTCAGAAAGGCATAGTGGCCTTTGCGGTTCTTGTTGATTTTGTAGGCCATCGTCTTGACGCCCCAGTACTCGCTTTCGACGATCTTGCCGCCGTTGTCAGACAGGACCGTGCCGAAATGTTCGACCAGACCTTCGGCCTGCGTGTTGGACAGGTCCTGACGCGAGATAAAAACATGCTCATAAAGCGGCATGTGTGCTCCACTTCTATCAAGGC
>JBCBWJ010000121.1:0-7369 GCA_039817165.1 Pseudomonadota bacterium
GTGCGCGACTTCGCCAAGGCCGTGCAAACACAGGAAGGGCTTGATCTGCTCTGTGTGCTGACGGTCTGCGACATTCGCGGCGTAGGACCAAACACCTGGAACAACTGGAAAGCCTCGCTGATCCGCGCGCTTTACCGGCAAACGAAACGCGCGCTGGAAAGCGGGTTGGAGGATCTCAACCGCGAGCAGCGCGGCTCGGACGCCAAACGCAAACTGCGCGAGGCGCTGGCCGATTGGTCGCCCCGTGACCTCAAGATCGAAACCGCGCGGCACTACCCGCCCTATTGGCAAGGCCTGCACATCACCGCCCATGTCGTCTTTGCCAACCTGCTGCACGACCTCAAGGAAGACGAGATCGGGATCGACCTGCACCCCGATGAAGATCGCGACGCCACGCGCGCCTGTTTTGCCCTGTCCGATCACCCCGGCATCTTCTCACGGCTCGCCGGTGCCTTGGCGCTGGTCGGCGCCAATGTGGTCGACGCGCGGACCTATACCTCCGCCGACGGTTTTGCCACCGCCGCCTTCTGGGTGCAGGACGCCGAAGGCAATCCCTACGAGGCGGATCGCCTGCCACGGCTGCGCGACATGATCCACAAGACCCTCAAAGGTGAGGTCGTGGCCCGCGAGGCGATCAAATCCCGCGACAAGATCAAAAAACGCGAAGCGGCCTTCCGCGTGCCGACCCACATCACCTTCGACAACGAAGGCTCAGAGATCTACACGATCATCGAGGTGGACACTCGCGACCGACCCGGTCTGCTCCATGATCTCAGCCGTGCTTTCGGTGCAAGCAACGTCTACATCAACTCCGCCGTGATCGCGACCTACGGGGAACAGGTGGTCGACACCTTCTACGTCAAGGACATGTTTGGTCTGAAATTCTATTCAGAGGCCAAGCAGCGCACGCTGGAAAACCGGCTGCGCGATGCCATCGAACAAGGGTTCCAGCGGGCCTCGCAAGACACCAACAAGTAGACCTACTTGAAGACCCTGTCGGTCAGGTTGAGGCGTGCGGCAATGATCGGGGCCAATGCCTCCGCCAAAGCGGGCTCGGCGACCATTGCCACCTCCAGCTCATCCAGCCGGTTCGCCGCGATCAGTTGCAAGACATCCATTCGCAGTGCTCCGCTGGCATCCCGAGGCAGCGACCAAACAGGTTGGATGTGCTCGGGCGTGGGCCCGGTGATCATCGCGCGCAAGTCTTCTGCGCCCAGATCGGTCTCCACAAACGCATAGAGCCCCACACCTTTGGCCGCGCGCGCATAGGTGCAAAAGGCCATGTCCGCCACGCGGGTCTCAGCGCCCCATGCGGCTCGCAAGACGGGGCCTTCGCGGTCGATGCGATCTTCCGTGCCCTCACCATCCGACCAATTCATCAGCCGCCGGGTTATAAAATTGTAGAGCTTCTTGCCTGTCGCCATCCAAATCCGCGACGGCAACGCCTTGCGGTTCAGCATGCGGATCTCGGACGGCGTCAACAGGGCGGGCGCATAAGCGCGTTTTTGTTTCAGAAGGTGGCGCAGATCCTCTCGCGCCATGGTGCGGAACAGGCGCCCCCGACGGCGATGAACAGAGGCCAGTTGAAAATCGATGACCGCGGCGCGGCCGTCAGGTGTCATCAACCAATTTTGCGGCTTGGCAATGTCATTATGGGTGACACCTGCACGCCGGAGATCGCGCAGCAGACGCTTGGCATCGCGGTACCATTCGGCGGTGGTGGGCTTGGCCAGATGCAGCGGCGTGCCCATGGTCCAACTGCGCAACAGCCCGGTACGGTCCACACGGACAAGGACAGGACAGCCCTCAATCCCCTGAACCGCGTTCAGCCCGCGAATTTCACGCCGTGCCAGCCACCACGCCAGCGGTTTGGCATATGTGGGCACCCCGTCCAGCCGGCGCAGAACCACCGGGAAATCCGCAGCACCCTCAAGCCTGCCTGAAATGGTCTCTGAAAAGACATCGCGCTTGTGCACGGTCTCCGGCAGGAAGGTGGCGTTGGCATGTGGGGCGACGGTCATGGGGCAGTACTAAAAGGTTTGCACGTTTTGGGAAAGGTCCGCTCATCCGCCCTGGCGGGCGGCCTCGCTAAAGCCGGATCCAGCTGTCGGGACAAATATCGGGATTGGCGGGTTTGCCCGGGGCGAACCATGTCTTGGGCGCGATCACCTGCTTGTCCGAGGTCTTGTTCAGCCACGCCCCCCACCACGAAAAGGT
Source organism: Pseudomonadota bacterium (assembly GCA_039817165.1). GTDB lineage: Bacteria > Pseudomonadota > Alphaproteobacteria > Rhodobacterales > Rhodobacteraceae > Roseovarius. Next base: position 2,218 of record JBCBWJ010000121.1, read on the forward strand.
AGAGTTGGCGATGATGTTATGAGCGCAAAGCGATTGCAGATGCATGTCGAAATGCCCTTGTGTTTCGTCATTGATATCCACCACAACCGTCTCCGCCCCAAGGCTCAGGTGATCGCGCGCCCAGCCGGGATCATTGGAAAAAACAAAGCAGGTGAGCGGCTGCGCCACCTCTTCAGACAACCGCGCCACCGCGGCCGCGTAATACTCTGGCGGGCAGGCGGCAAACCCCCCATCGCCAAGGTAATCCCCGCGCCGCACATGCACCGAGACCGCACAGCCCGACGCTTGGATGCGCGCGACCATAGCCTGGTTGGCCTCATCCAACGGTTCGGTCAGGCGCAGCTCTGCACGGATCCGATCTGCGGCATGGTGGAAATAGCGCTCCGACTGCCAATACCCATGCAAGTAGCTGTCATCCGGCAAATCGAAGAAATCCGCGTTGTAGCCAAGCCCGTTTTCGCGCCGGAACCTCGGGGTGCGGCCAAAAAGCCGCCAAGCATTATAGCGCAGTGGACCTTCGAATTTTGAGGGCGGGAGACCGGTTTTTTCCACAAAACGGGTGTGTTTGTAGTTGGAAAAACAATCTGCGCGGGTTTCATCCCAAATGCGCATATAGCGCCGATCCAGCGCCAGGTCGGTGCCCAGATGATCCGCCAGCATCCGCCCCGCCGCATACTGAAAAAGCTGGTTGCCCGCCCCGCCGAAAAGTCGCGTGATGATCATGTCTGCTCAGCCTTCATCGGCCGTGGGCGCGGTGCTTAACGCCGAAAATCTCGCAACGCTCCGGCGATAGGTAAATCGCGACCATTCCCGCTTTATGATATCGATTGCCAACCGGCCCGTCTCCGTCTGGATCGTGCTGCCCTCGAGCGCGTCAGAGATCGTGTCAATCCCGGCTGGATAAATCACGCCGGGGCGCAGACCGGTGTGCCAATGGCTTTGGATCACGGTGTCGACAGGTCGATCAAAAGACGCTGTGAGATCCAAAAGCTGGCGCGCCGCCCATCCACTGATCACCTGTGCTGAACATCGCAGGGGCGTCACCTCGGGCTGGGTCAGCATCGACTCCCCTTCCAGATCGATCACCCGTGGCCTGCCCGGGCTTCGGTTCTGAAGCTGGATGTAGCCCATGCGCTCAATGTTGCGTTCTGCCAGAACCTGTGCGGGGCCAAAGACCATGGGATCAATTTTCACATCGTCTTCCAGCACCAATCCATAAGCCAGATCGCGGCGCACGATCTCCGCCCAGATCTGGCGGTGGCTCAGGAAACAGCCCACCTCCCCGGCGGACAGCTCAAACGGATAGGCCGGTTCAAACCCCATCCCGCTGAGCGGCGTCCTGATGTCGGAATTGGACAACGCCTGTCCATCCACGGCCTCCCAGATCTGGCCCGGAAGGCCGCACGTCATCAGCAATTCATGGGCGTTTTCCTTGCGCGCTCGGGCCCGGGTCAGATGCAGGACAAAAGCGCGCATGGATGCGTCACTCGGCGGCCCAACCGGACACGGCTTTGACTTCAAGGAAATCCTCGATGCCCCATTTGCCGCCTTCGCGCCCGTTGCCCGATTGCTTCATGCCACCAAAGGGCGATCCCATACCGCGGCCCTGCCCGTTCATTTCCACCATGCCCGAGCGCAGCTGCCGGGCGAGGCGATTGGCGCGCGCGCCGTCCTGTGTCTGGACGTAATTGGTCAGGCCATAATCGGTGTCATTGGCCATCGCGACACCTTCCTCTTCATCGTCAAATGGGATGATCGACAGGACCGGCCCAAAGATTTCTTCGCGCGCGATCGTCATGTCGTTGTTGACGTCTGCAAAAACGGTTGGCCGCACGTAGAAGCCACGGTTGAACCCCTCAGGGCGGCCCGTACCACCGGCCACAAGACGCGCACCCTCGTCGATGCCTTTCTGGATCAGGTCCTGAATTTTACCGAACTGCACCGCGTTGACGACGGGGCCAATATGGCGTCCCTCTTCGCTGGCGGGGCCCACGGTAACAGAGTTCGCTACCTCGGCTGCTGTCTCAACGGCCTGGTCATACACCTCGCGCTGCACCAACATGCGCGTCGGCGCGTTGCAGGACTGCCCGGTGTTGTTCATGCAATGCAGCACACCGCGTTTAACGGCCTTGCCATCAGCATCCGCGAAGATCAGGTTCGCGCCTTTGCCGCCCAGTTCCAGGCTCACCCGCTTGAGCGTATCGGCAGCGGCCTTGGAGATCAGCTTGCCCGCACGCGACGATCCGGTGAAGGAAATCATGTCGATGTCCTTGTGGCTGGACATCTGGGTGCCAACGCCCGCGCCGTCGCCGTTCACAAGGTTGAAAACGCCTTTGGGCAAACCAGCGGCATCTACGATTTCTGCAAACACCATGGCCGAAAGCGGGGATTCTTCGGACGGTTTGAGCACCATCGTGCAACCCGCAACCACCGCGGCCGCAACCTTCAGCGTGACCTGGTTCATCGGCCAGTTCCAAGGTGTGATCATACCGACGACACCAATCGCCTCATGGATGATGCGATCGTTGGGGGCGTGGTCCCCCAGCATGTTGATAAAGGAGAACGTCTTGCCTTCCTCGATGAACCCTTTCATGTGCCACAAGCCTGCACCCACCTGCGAGGTGCGCGACATTTCGATGGGCGCGCCCATCTCAAGGCTAATCGCCTGCGCCATGTCTTCGGCGCGTTCCTTGTAGGCGGCATAGATTTTCTCAACATAAGCAATGCGCTCTTCCGGCGGGGTCGTCATCCAACCGGGCAAAGCGGCCTTGGCCGCGGCCACGGCGGCATCGGTGTCTGCTTGACCGCCCAGGCTGATCACGGCGCATGCATCCTCGGTGGAAGGATCAATCACATTGTGGTCAGTGCCATCAAGCGGGGCCACCCAGGCGCCGTTGATGTAAAAATCGCGTTTCTCGATCATCTCGATGTCTCCATGCCAGGGTCAAACGGTGTGCCTTATCGGCGCAACCTGTCACTTGCGGCGCGTCACTTCAAGTCGCAGTACGACAGCAACGTTCAAGTGCTGCATTTTCTTCGAAGAAAATGCGTCAGAAAATTTGAATTTTCTGACGCAGAATTTTCATAAATTCTGCGCCGCTCAATCCATTTGAGCCGCGATCTTGGCCTCGAGTTCCGCCAATTCCTTGGCGCGCATCTCGCCGACCCAGTTGGCGCCGTCTTTCCACCGCCGGTGAATCCAGAACCACTGATCCATGTTTGCCCGCACCATCGCCTCAAGGCGTGCGTTGAATTCCCGGGTCATGGTCAACGGATCGGAATGGGGGATCTCATCTTCAAAGATGATTTCGAAATCCATCCCGTTCTCCAGCCGCCGACCCCAGATCGGCACCATTGGCGCATTGTACTTGAGTGCCATTTCCGCACCCGAAATCGACGTCAACGCCGGTTTGCCGAAATATTCAAGCGGCAGCCCGTCATGCGCATTGAGATCGCCCAGAATGCCCAGAAAGCCCCCTGTCTTGAGATGCTTGATCATCTGCACCATGCCTTTGCGGCTTTGCTCAAAGATCGGCTGACTGACAGATCCCATCGCCTCCACGTAGTGCGCATTGAAAGGCCGGTTCGACATGTTGCGATAGAAATACCCGGCACTGGTGATCCCGTTTTCGATGATGCCGATGCGGGCAGCGTTGAAATTGCCCAGATGCGCCGACATCAGGACGCAGGGCCGCCCCTCATCCCGCGCCTTTTGCAGGATCTCGATCCCAGGGCCGGTGGTGCGCGACGGGCGGACATGCTCGACAAACTCCGGCGAATAAAGCTCGATCATGTTGCGGCCCACGTTGTTTGGGACGCGGCGCACCAGCCGTTCCACCTCGTCCTTGGGCAGCTCAGGACAGGCGAGCGCCAGGTTCTCGCGAATACGTTTGCGATACCCCGCCAGCGGCGCCAGCACCTGAGCGGCCAGCCATCCAGCGATCGGCACCCGCCAGCGATAGGGCAAAAACCGCGTGAGCAACACGGGCATGAACAGCAAGGTGCCGATCAGGCGTTCACCGAATGTAATCGGGTCTTTTGGATCTTTTTGAGCCATGGCCGCGCCGTGTAATATCTGATGTCAGAGTGTCGATCCCATACGCGCGCGGCAAGCCGAGAGCAAGAGATCAGGCCATGCGGGGCAGGCCCGTCCCGATCATGGAATCGCGGGTGACAAGTGCTGTCAGATCCGCCTCCGTGAGGTCGTCTGTGCCCTCGGGCCGCGCAGGCAACACGATGTAGCGCATATCGGCCGTGCTGTCATGAACGCGAACCCGAATGTCACCAGCCAGATCAAGGCCGAATTCCCGCAAAACCGCGCGCGGCTCTATCACGGCGCGCGACCGGTAAGCGCGGGTCTTGTACCAATCGGGTGGCAGGCCGAGCAGATTGCGCGGATAGCACGAACACAGCGTGCACACGATCAGGTTATGCACAGTGGCGGTGTTTTCAACCGCGATCAGGTTCATCGGCCCGATGTCAAACCCCATCTCGCGGCTGGCCGCCGATGCGTCCTCCAGAAGCCGTGCTTTGAAGCCCGGATCAACCCAAGCCCGTGCCACCACCGCCGCGCCATTGGCGGGGCTGCGGCTGTCCATCGCGTCGATCTGGAGGGCGATCTCTTCAGGGCTCAGATGCGCCTTTTCAATCATCAACTCCCGGATCGCGATCTCCATGCGCTGCCAATAGCTCAGCGGCGTGTCGTTGTCCTCGCGAAACGGATGGCCGGACGGGCTGAGAGGGTCGTGATGATCATGCGGCACGGCCTACACCCTTTCCAGCCAATGGGCGTAAATCTCTGCATCGAGCGTGTCCGTGGGCGTCTCTGCCGCCGTGCCCCAGATCTCTTCCATGGTAAACCGCACCCGGTAGAGCGGCTGTTTTTCCGCCTCCAGCATATAGGCCAGCTTTTCGGGATTGCCGAAAGGCCCAAGCTCCCGCTCGATCACGCCGGTTTTGCCGCGCAGGTAGGACGGCGTGCGCACATGGCCCGGCGGCATCATTGCCTTGACACGCACCCGCTCAGCCATCCTGCGCCTCTGCGTAGGATCCACCTCTTGCGGCGACCTCTTCCATGCGCTGGCCCAGCTCTTCGATGGAATAGACGCCCGCCTCGATCAGGTTCTGGTTCACAGACGCGACCCAACGCTCA
>JBCBWJ010000122.1:0-7367 GCA_039817165.1 Pseudomonadota bacterium
GGTCAAGCCAAGGTCCACGATCCAGTAATCGCCAACCTTCTCGTTCGGTAGATTGTTGAAGTCATTATAGGATTCGCCGCGATAGGTGGCGCGGGCATCCATGCTCCAGACCGCGTTGAAGGCATAGTCTGCCCCCAGTGACAGCGTTAGATCAGGATCTTGGCCGAAAGAATTTCCCTTGATTGTGGGCGTCAGCGCCCCGGCCGTGGTCACCTCGGTTTCCAAGACCCCCAAAGAGCCAGACAGGCGTAAACGATCTGTCGCCTGGATACTGCCATCAAACTCAAGACCATAGCTGCGGCCCGCGCCCTGGTTGACCACCTGCAAAGAAGCGCGGTTGCCGGGAACCAGTTCTGCGTAGAGTTGAGGGTCGTCAAATTCGTTGTAGAACGCGGTTATGCCAAAGTCATACAGCCCCTCGGAGTGTTCTTGACGGTACGTGATCTCTGCTGTTGTCACCTCTTCGCTTTGATAGGTGAAGGGCTGTCCCGTAAAGATATTCACTGACGAACCACCAGGGTTGTATCCCGTGCGTACCGATCCGCTGAGCACCCTATTTTCGTCAAAGTAATAGGCGAGCCCAACCGCGGGCAAAAAGACAGTTTCCGTATCGTCAAAGTTCTGGACGGCAGTCGTTGGCCCGACGGTCGACGTTTGAAAGCGTTTGTCTTCAAACTGCTGCGCGCGCAAACCACCAAAGAGTGTCAGCTTGTCGGTCAGGCCATACCGCAGATCCGCAAAGATCGCGGTTGAAATGGTTTCGATATCGCTGCTGAAGCGGAACAACCCGGCGATGTCCGTGCGCTGATTGCGGTTTTCATAAGCAAAGCCCAGGATGCCAGACAGCTGCCCGGCCTTTACACGTTCTTCGGGCCCGAATTCATACAGGAATTCCTGTGTAAAGATGCGTTCGCTGACATCAAAAGGAAACGGGTAGACCTGTTCTGGGATCGATTGATAGCCGTCTTCGACATACGAGGTGACGGATCGGAATGTGCCATAGCCCGCGTCAAGCGCCACATCGAATGACAACACATTGGTATAAGTGTCAAATGTTCGGGCCGGAATACCCAGCGGTCCTGATGCCGCGTTTACAAGAACCCGATCTTCCAGCGGTCGCCCTGTCAGCGCGGGCGTCTGAACCGTATTACGGGTTTGCGGGGTTTGACCCGACTGATGCTCGGCCAAGATGTTGAATGTCAAACCGCCTAGGTTTGTGTCAAATTCGCCCAACAGCTTACCACGCACCCGGATGTTGTCGTAGTCAACGATCCAATCATCCGCCACATCCGTAGCGCGCCTTGGATCCGACCCATCGGCCCACTCAAACGTAAGTCGCCCGGCGATGTTGTCCGAAAGCGGCCCGGAAACCATTCCGTTGACGACCGAATTGATCCCGTGAAAATCGTCATGCTCAAAGCCGAATTGCAGCGCGGCCTCGGGCTCAAATGTCGGATCATTGGTGGTGACAATGATGGCGCCGGCATAGGCCGACCGGCCCCGCAACAATGACTGTGGTCCGCGTAAGACTTCGACCTGTTGCACATCCCAAAGTGACGAACCGCTTGAGTTGGGGAGTGTCACAGGCCGCGTCACGCCATCAAGCACAAAAGACAGCCGCGGCAACGCACCTGTCAGGCCCGCCGACACGGTGCCACCCGGTCCGCCCCCCTGGACGCCGCGCAGCGACGGCACCTCACTTTCGCCCTCGACAAAAAGGTTGGGCGTTGCGGTCAGGGTCTCGTTGATATGTTCACCTGCGCCAACGTCCTTCAGATCATCCTGGTCTAAGACGGTCGTGCCCACATATGTGTCGGAAAGCTCTCGCTGCGTCCGTTCTCCCAGAACGATGGTGCCCAAAAACCCGTCATCACTCTCTTGCGCGGTTGCCATGACGGCGGTGCTTGTCAAAAGCAACGCCCAGATCGAAAAATTGCGCCGCATGATTGTCCCTCGTGATTTCCTTACTAAATCACTAAGATATCAAAGGCGCTTAAAAAACTACGGTTTCACTGCACATCGGACAATTATTCCGACATTTCGGACATAGACGCATTGCGCAGGGCGCGCGCCAATGCGTCCGCGCTGCTGTACCGCAAACAGTCTGCGACGTCTTTCAACCCGCTCCCGGCCTCCAGCATTTCCCGGGCCAGACCCATGCGTTCTGCGCGAATGGCATAGCCTATGGAATAGCCGTTTGACTGACGAAACCGCGCTTTCAACGTGCTTGGCGACATGCGCGCGGCCTTGGCAATTGTCGATATGGTGATATCCGCACCAGGGTTTTGTCGGATGAAATCGGTCACAAAGCTCATTTGGTCATCGGTCGGCGCTGTCGGCACCGGCATGGGCAGCGTTTCTGCAAGAAATTCCATAGCATGACCCGCCGCTGCAAGCCTTGCATTCGGACGATCCAGGTCCAGATCCAACAGCTTTTGCGCCAGACAAATGGCATGCTGACTGGCATCGGCGATCTGGATGCCGGCCTCTTGTAAGGCCGCATCGCACCGTTTGGCCAGGTCGGCATCCACGTGCCCGAGCGCGTCCAGGAAAGGCTTTTTGCACGCCAGGGCAACTGTCCGAAACTGTTCCTGTGCCGGTGCTGTTACATGCCACATCGTCGGTGTCGGACAAGCTGCAACTTCATATTGACCAGGGCCAAGGTTCGCGGCGCGCGTACCACCGACCTCTTTGCTGATCGACTGGCCATCCAGGCGCAGTTCCACGACAAGACCGTCATGCCCCCGAATTGTGGCGTCATAGGCCGCTTGCCCGCGCAGATGGGCGCGCATCATTTGCAAGCCAGGCCAAAGTTCTACACTTTGCAGGCGGCCAATGCCTAAGACAGATGATTTTGAAGTGAGGTCCTTGATCTCAACCGTTTCATCGAAGTCAGAGACGCTTGAGGGTGTCAGATCGCGCGGCAAACGTGGTGCAATGGTCATCGCTTAGCTCCCGAACCCAGGATTTCCTCGACGCCAATAGGCCGTGCTGATTTGCGTCGATTTATCCAAGCCAAGGCCGCCTTTGAAAAACTTACGGATCTCTTGCGCGTTTTCAAATTCTCCCGCGAAAAACCCATAGGCGATGGGCGTCTGCGCCGCCCGTTCTTTCACCATGCTCAGGATCTCTGTCTCAAAGCGATCGGGCGCCACGCGATGCAGCGTCAACGGCGATTGCGGCAGGTAATCCACGCCCTCAGGCAAGGCGACGATTACGTCACCTTTGGCGGTGTCGGGCAGCGTTTCAAGCAGGCGCGCCACGGCGGGCAGTCCGGTGCCGTCTGCGGTCAGCAGATAGGTGTCATGCTGCGGCAGATGGTTCATCCCCGCAGGCCCCATACCGCCCACAACTTGGCCTTCGTGTGCGGATTGCGCAAATTGCGATATCAGCCCGGTGTCGTGTCGGACGATGTCTATATCGATCTCTCCTGCCTCCGGCCGGCACTGCCGGACGGTAACAAAGCGGGCATGCAGTTTGTCATCCCCCTGAGGCCAGACCGGCGCGCCATTGGCTGCCATATGCGGCCAAATCGGCGTGCGCGTAACATCCTGCGGCATCATCAGACGCAGGTGAATACCCTCTTGTGTCGTATTTGCGATCGTGGGGCATGACAGCGTCACGCGCTGCATTCCCTCGAACAGAAGATTGCTATGTTTGACAGTCAGCAGATGAAAATTCGGCGGCAGCTGGCCTTCCTGCCAGCCACTTTCATCGTCCCATCGCATCGCGTCTGCAGCCACGGTATCTAAGTCGGCGACGTGATGCACAATCTCTTCGCGAAAGAAGACCAGCGCGCTTTCATTTGGCCCGGCCAATCGAACCCGCAACCCTTCAGGCTGCACCCCCAGTTCAACGCGGAAAATGTCTTGTTCGATAAAACGCGTCCCATCTGACGCGATCTGGAACTCCATCCCGTGATCATCGCGCACATGGCGCACGAACATCTCCAGCATGGCATTTGCTTTTGATGTCGGAACGATGGTTTGAGTAACATGAGGGGTGTTTGCCATTGCCATAGAGCCGTTGTTTGCAGTTCTGGCTGGCGTGGTCCGGCAGGGACACGTGGCTGACGGCCTAAGTGTTAACGCCCTTCTGATGCTGCTTCAAGCGCGTCGTCGTCTGGGCATCACCCGCCGACTGACTGCACTAGACAGCACGGGATTGATGACCCGGCGCCCCAAGCTTCCAATAAGCCACGCTCAATTGTCGGCGTTTGTCCAAACCAAAATGGCCCTTGAACACGTTGCGGACCGCTTGTGCGGCTTTGAATTCGCCAGCGAACCATCCATAGCTGACGGGCTCATTGGTGCATGCTTTCAGCTTGCCAGCTATTTCGTCTGCGAATGTCGCGGGGTCCATAGCGGTGATCGTCAAAGACGTGGCTGGCAGGTAAGCCTCGAGCATGTGCTGGCTTGGTGCCGCAACAAAGACGTGACCTGTTGCACGGCCCCCCACACTTTCAATCAGGCGTGCGATCGCCGGAAGCCCCGTGACGTCCGATGCAAGGATGACGTTGTCTGTGTGTTCCAAAGCAGCGTCCCCCATCGGCCCCATGACCCCAAGTTCTTGGTCGTCACCGTCAAGTGTGGCCCAGTCCGAAATGAGTCCCCCATGATGCACGGCAATATCCACGTCCACCTCGCGTTGATCGGGGCGTATGTCGCGGATGGTGACGTATCTGGAGTGCAACTTGTCATCCCCTTGCGGCCACGTCGTGCCGCCATTCTCGTTGATCACAGGCCAAACGGGTTGGCGACCACGCTGAAGGGGCATCATCAAACGCAGGTGGATGCCATCTTTGGTCAACGCCTCGACATCAATCCCCTGCAACGTGACGCGCATCAGCCCAGGGTGCACTTCGTGACGTTGGGTTGCCCGCAAAATCCGAAAGTTCGACGGCATCTCGCCGACCTTTATGCCGCCTGTCCACTGAAGCGTTTCGATTGCGCCGGGTTCAAACTCTTCAAGATGCTCGATGATCTCTTCGCGGATGAAGACCAGGAAGTTTTCGCTGGGGGTGTCGATCAAGATATCAACCGAGCCGTCCAATGCCTTGATTTCCACCAAGCATCCCATCTCTTCCATGCGAAGGTGATTTGGCGCGGGCCACGTACATGCAATGCCATGTTCTGTGAACTCTTCGGCACAGTGTGCAACCAACGCGTCCGGGCGTTTGGACACCATCGTTCCGGTCGAGACGGATCGATCCCCATCCAATCCACGCGCTGAGTTCTTTATCTTTGCGACCGCGAGATAGAGGATCGCCAACGGGATCAGACCAAACGGGATGGCCGCCAGGAACGCAGGCAAATATCCCTGGGTATCAATGACATAGCCGATAATCGGATCTGTGAATGCTGGCAACAGCATGTAAATGGCGATTTGAACAGAAAAGTCGAAACCAGGAATTTCGGGGCGCACCTTGTCCATCGCCCCGCGGAACATGACGATATCTGTGGCAGCAATGGCCGCCCAGGCGATGATGATTGCATAGCGGATTTGGTCGGGAAACGCCCCTGCGATATAGGCCACCGCCACAAGAACCGGGATGTTGATGAACCCTACGATGTAGATCGCCCGTACACGCGGCAGATTGCGCAGCAAGGGCCCAAACAAAACGGTTGCCCCGCCGCCAGCTGACATGGCGAACAACCCGAACCACACGGCGATTTCTTCGGTACTCATGCCCTGGTCAACCATCATCAGCCGCATCGGCAGCATGGTCATGATCAGGGGCAAACGCATGGTGCCCAGGATGGCCAGCCATCGCCCGATCTTGTCTTGGGTAAAAAACTTGAAAGCGTTGCGAAAGTTCACAGCAGGTGCGCCGCGCAAACGCACTGGCTCGTCTACCAACACCAAGGAAATTAGGGGGATTGCGAATAAGCCTGCTTGGATAAGCAAGGCCACGGTCCAGCCGATATTGTCATAGATGTAGAGAAATCCAAAACCACCGATGACCGCCCCCGCATAGGCCCCAAAATTCTGAAACGTCGCACCCATGCTGCGCTCGGACGGGCGCAGCAACGAGATGGCCAACGCGTCCACGGCGACGTCCTGCGTGCTCACGGCAAGCGCCGCCAGGAAAAGCATTGCGAAAACAGGCACAAGGTTGCCGCCGGGGTCTGTCATGGAAAGTGCTATGATGCCCACCACATGAATGGTGGACAAAGCGATAATCCAGGATTTGTACCGGTCCCGGCCAAGTTTGTAGCGATCAATCAGCGGCGCCCAGAGGAATTTGAAGATGTAGGGAATGCCTGCAAGCTGGACCAAGCCAATGGCGGTGGCAGAGTGCCCTTCAGCCCGCATGATGATTGGCAATGCCATCACGGCAAAGAAAAACGGGATAAACTGCGCGGCGTACAAAGCACCGACCACAGAAAGAACGCGCCAACGCATGTGCTGCCTCGTCTATGCGTGTTTCAGATCCGTCGCGGCCCGACCAAACACCGGGCTACGCGACCGCTCAGAATTTCATGGTGGCCGAGATGCCAAACGTGCGCGGCTGGCCCACCTTGTTGAGCCCGCCAAATGCTGTCGCCTCGGTAAAGGTTAAGTAACGTTCGTCAAAGAGGTTCTCTACAAAGCCTTCAACGCGCATGGTTTTTCCGGTGCTCACCTCAAACTCGTACCCAAAGCCAATGTCGACAACAGTATAGTCGTCCAGCTTGGCCTGATTGAGCGCGGAAAAGTGATCGCCGACAAATCGCGCACGGGCATAGGCGTCAAATCCGTTTGGTCCCTCATAGCTTACGCCCAAGGATGCGGTGGTGTTCGGTGCGCGCGGGAGATCTAACCCCAGAAACCCTGCCTGTGCCGCCGTGACCTTGGTAATTTCGGTGTCGAGCAAGCCAATCGCACCATCAAAGGTCAATGTGCTGGTTGCCCGATATGTCGCTGACAACTCTAGGCCCCTACCTTCTGCCTCAGGTATGTTGCCCAAGGCGCTGTCGCCACTGGCAGGATAGACCGCCGCCCCCGACACATGCGCATCTTCCCAGATGTAGAAAAATGCACTTGCCGCCAGATCAAACTGCCCGCCCAGAACAGTTGTTTTCGCATAAAGCTCGTGCTGTTTCAGCCGCTCGGGCCCAAACGCCACCGAGGAGAACGCAAAGCCCCCAAAGGGTGCGCCCAGGTCCACATCCAACCCGCCGCCTCGGAACCCCTCGGAATAAACGTAGCCGAAGCTGGTGCGGTCGTTCAGATCATAGCGCAGGCCAAGCTTGGGCAAGAACACGTCTTCGCTAAAGGATCCTGACCCAACCAGATTGCCGGCGCCATCAAAGGTTGTTCTGCTGCGCTCGTCCATTTCATATCGGCCGCCTAGAATGACTGCCACCCCGGGAAGCAGCGCGCCA
>JBCBWJ010000123.1:0-7341 GCA_039817165.1 Pseudomonadota bacterium
CTTTAATTGAGCGCGACGGCGGTTATTACCCAATTCAAGACCCTGAGACGGGTTGGTGGTATCCTTGCAACCCGAACTCCGTTTGGCGCTATGCATCCGAACAGAATGTGAAGGGGAATCAGAAACTACGAACTGAAACCATCGAGAGCTTTATCGCTGACAACCGCATTGTGTTTTCTGCGAGCAAAGCGGTCACCTATCATACCAAGCAGGAGCTCTTAGATGCCATCGAGCAAAGCACTGGTCCGAAAGACGGAAAAGGACGCCCCCTTTTACGTCCTGACCTCCCTGACTTAGATTTCTGGATCGGGAAACCGATTGGCCTCGGACGACCTTCGAAAAAGCTTTTCTGGGAGGAAAAAGACAAAAAAATCAAACCTGCTGGCAGTTACATATTCGGCGGAAAAGAGCAGTCGCCCGACGAGTTTTGGCGATTGGAAACCGGAAAGCAAGGTGACGCTTCTGGGGAGATCCTTGAGATATTTGGGTCTGCGGTATTCGATAACCCAAAGCCGGTTTCTCTCATTAGGTCGCTTGTGGAAGCTTCCGTTGGGCCTGATTCGATCGTGCTCGACTTCTTCGCGGGCTCCTCCACCACCGCGCAAGCCGTCATGGAACTCAATGCCGAAGATGGCGGCGACCGGCGCTTCATTATGGTGTCCTCAACCGAGGCCACGGGTGAGGAGCCGGACAAGAATATCTGCCGCGATGTGACGGCGGAACGCGTGCGCCGCCTGAATGCCAATGCCGACGAGTATGATGAGCTTAGCGCGGGCTTTGCCTATCTCCGCTGCCGCGAAATCAACCCGCTGGAAATGGACGACGCGCTGACGTCGGAAACGGCCTGGTCGATCCTCGAAGCCCATCACGGCCTGCCGCTGACCGTCTGGCCGGCTGGCGAGAGCTTCGCCCTGCATGAGGGCGAGGAGGTGACGCTCGCCCTGATCGACTATTGGAATGAGGCGGCGGCGAAAGCCCTGTCCCGCGTGTTCGATTCGGGTCGCCCGGTCTTCCTTTATGCCTTCGCGACCGGACAGATCGCAGGCATTGAACCGAGCGCCAATGTTGAAGTGCGCAGCATTCGCGAAACGCTGCAAAGGTTGTTTGCCGCATGAGCGCCGACGGTTTCGATCCGACGGACAGCGCCGTCCGCCATGTGCTGACCGATTATCAGCTCGATACCGTCGTGGGCCTGCAGGGAGTCATTTCCCGCGCCATAGCTCAGCAAGTCCGCTCCCCGGACAAGCGGCTGGAGATCGCCCGGCATGGCGGCGTGATGCTGCTGCAATCGCCGACTGCCAGCGGCAAAACGCTCATGCTGGGCCGGACGCTGGAAGGCCTTGTCGGCACGCTGGAGCGCAAGACGGTTTGGTTCTGGTTTGCGCCCTATTCAGGCCTGATTGACCAGACGGTTGAGGCCCTATCGGAGCAATGCCCCGGTCTTCGCTTGCGCGATGCCACGCGCGACCGGGAGCCGAGCCTCGCCCGCGACGGCGACGTGTTCGTGAACACCTGGGGCGCGGTCGCGGCGAACAATGCCGACGCCCGCAAGGTGCGCCGCACGACCGAAGATGCCTATTCCCTCGATCAAATGCTTGAGCTGTTGCGGCTGGATGGTTTCGCGATTGGCGTGGTGATTGACGAAGCGCACCTGAATTTTGGCACAGGCGCAAAGGCAGCTGCGAAATTCTATCTCGAGCACCTGGAGCCCGATGTAACAATTCTCGCGACCGCGACACCGAATGACGACAAACTTGAAAAGTTTGCAGAGGACGCTGGCGTCGAAGTCGGGAGCCGCATTGTTGTTTCCCGCGACTGCGTCGTCGAGCGCGGCCTCAACAAGTTCGGCCTCATGGTCGGCGTCATGCGTTTGCGTGAACAAGATCAGGCTTTGGTTGATCCAGAAACATCTGCGCTCAGTTGCGGCTGGTATCAGCACCGGAAAATTAAGGAGCGGCTTGACGAGCTTGAGCTTGGCGTTGTGCCACTCATGCTGGTTCAGGTCGAGGATCAGAAAAAGGGCGAAGAAGATCCGGTAGAACGGGTTAGGGAAAAGCTGCTCTCAATTGGCGTGCCTGAGTCGAAAATAGCTACGCACACATCAGGAAAACCCGATCCAGATTTTCACACGCTTGCATTCGATCCGTCTCGAGAAGTCCTAATCTTTAAGGTCGCGGTCGCAACGGGATTCGACGCCCCGCGCGCCTGGACGCTTGTGTCTCTTCGCCCGAGTCGGGGTAAGGATTTCGGACTGCAGATCGTCGGACGAATTATGCGCGTTCACCCACATGTCAGGCCGATACATGGCCAGGACGATCTGCTTGATCGCGGGTATGTCTTCTTGAGTGATCCAGAATTACAGTCAGGCCTGAAGGAGGCTGCGGACGCACTCGACTCCGTGGTTTCCAGCATTGATGTGGTGACGAGCAGTTTTGATCTGGTTGAACTCGGTACTGCCCAGCCGCTTTCAGTGGGTGAACACGGACGAGCCTTCGTGCACAGGACGCTCCCACTGCCGCCCAAAGATGATGCCGAACGCCAGCAACGGCTCGATGCGCTGATCGAAGAACAGCGTGTGCCAGGCGACATTCGCGAGAGGCCGACCGATGAAATCGACCGTGCAATTCAGGTCGCGGAACAGTTGCGCGATGTCTCCGGCGTGGACTTGTTTGGCGGCACCTTGCCGCAACAGCAGGCTCCGAACCTGTTCGGCGGGGCATCTCGCTCCAAGCAGAGCAAGAGCCAAAAGTATCCACTGCGTGGCGAGTTGGACGTTCCAGAATATTTAATTGCCGAAAAACCGCCCCGCGCCGAGGTGTTAAACAGCGAAGACTTCAACCGAGATTTCGCGCGCCGCTTCATCGAGAAGTCTTCGATCCTGCGCCGGATCAACACGCGCATGGGCGCGGGTGAGCTCCAGTTGCGCGACCTGTTCAATGACGAACTGACCATGACCATAGAGGACGTCCAAGTCCGACTCGACGATACGCGAATCGAGCGCGAAGGGCAGCGCGTCTTCAGCTTCGACGCTTCCATAAATGACCGTCGCTTACGTCAGATTTTGCGCGATGAACTTCGCCGGGCCGCTATCCAGGAAGGCATCGGCTTTTCTGATCTGGACCTGTCCCGCGCGGTCTACCTTGCCGCCATGCGGGAGCCGCAGGCTTTCAAGCAGGCACTGAAGGAAGCGAAGGCAAACTACATAGAAACCGGCGACGCGGACGACCCCGTTCCCCGCGCACATGATGACTACCCGGACTGTGCGCCGTCGAAGAATAACGCTTACGGCATCTTGCCTTCGGATTTGAACACGGACGAACGCGCGTTTGCCCAATGGCTCGATGGCGACCGTTCTGGCCGTGTGAAGTGGTGGCTGCGCAACCCGCATCGCCCCGGATGGTCACGCGGCTGGAGCACAAATCTTGTCTTGCCCAGCGGAGGGTATTTCTTCCCCGATTTTGTAATCAGTGTACGCGGGCGATCGACGCCAAACGAAATCGTGCTGGTTGAGATCAAGGGAGGCCACCTCGACAATACTGACGAAAGCCTTGAGAAAATCGGGGCTGCGCATCGTACCTATCAATCCGTGCTTTGGGCTCAGAAAGATGACGATCTTTTCCTGCGTCTGTCTTATGATCGCGCCGCTAATCGCCTTCTCCCGAGCGGACGTTTTGACCCTGATTTCCTGCTGAGAACCACAGGATAGAGTTGATGGCGAACCCTTTCACTATTCGCATTTATGTCCCCGACGGCGACCCGGACGGTGTTCGTGTCATCGACCGTATGAACTGGACAGGGCGAGGCGTTGCGTTTCCGCGTGACGTTTGGGATCGCGCCATTGCACGACGGGAGTTTGCCAAGCCTGGCGTCTATATCCTCGTGGGCCGTCTTGACACAGACGATGAGGATGACCTTCCATTGCTCTATATTGGTCAAACCGACGAACTGTTGAACCGGCTTGGCCAGCACCAGAAGGACAAGGATTTCTGGGACCGTGCCGTCGTATTCATTTCTACCAATGACGGTCTGAACCGTGCGCATATCACATGGCTGGAACACGCGCTGATAAGGCGTGCCAAGGACATCGGGCAGTGCCATCTGGACAATGGAAACTCGCCAAAGGAACCGCCACTTTCTGAATTTGAGAAGGCCGATACAGAAGCATTTCTGCGGGAAATGATCCAGATACTCCCGCTGATCGGGATTACGGCATTCGAGCGCCCTCGTGTGATCAATACCGTGCAAACAGACCAGCCGTTGATACCGAGTACGTCGACAGACGCGGAGATCGACACGATTATTGTGCCGGCAAAAAAGGATGGTTTTCAGCGCGTGTTTCTTGGCGAGAATGCTTGGTGGTCAGTTCGGATATCGGGTGGGAAGATTCCTCTGATCAGATACATCGCGGCCTATCAGACTCAACCGATAAGCGCCGTTACCCACTGGGCACCGGTAGAGCGGATTGAGCCCTACGGCGACACTGGAAAGTATCGTCTGATATTCGCAGAACCCGCTCGGAAACTTGAGAAGTCGATCCCATTCGGAGACGCAAAGCAAGGCTCGATGCAGGGTTCAAGATACGCTCGACTTTCTGACCTCTTGACAGCAAAAACTCTCGGCGAACTGTTCAAAGAATAGGGTTTTCCTTCAGGCCCAATGGCATGAAATGCCACTTGGGCCATGGTGATTTTCCTTGCCGGTTTTGCGCCCGGTCAAGGGGCTTTGCCCGCTTCGCGGCGCGTGTTCCACGCGCCCTTGACCGGGCGCAAAACCGGCGACACTGGCGCGAATTACGACATCGCAGCGAAACACCGGCTCGCGCACCTGGCGAGGGTGTTTCAGCAATTGGCGACAAATTCCGGCAGAAAGCGGCAATTCGCAGCAAAAGGCGGCATGGGATCAGATAGCGAACCCGAACGGGCAAGATTGAAGGATGTACGTACACGCCCATCTAAGTCCTTGTCTGCACATCAGTTTTTTGGCGCCTTATGCCGCAAAATGTGGTGCACAGTTTTTTGCTAACCCTCTGTTTTTATTGGACTCAGTTGGCGCACAACCGATTTCTCCAACTTGCCAATTCGCTTGGATAGGGAACCGACATGCGCCGACGAATATTGCGCCCCTCAAAGGCGATGCTACGAGGCATTAAGGACGCAACGCAAACTGCCAGGGCGAAGTCCAACACTTGGCTCGTGTCGAATTTCAAACCCAGAGCTGACTGACCGGCATGGCAAAGAGCCGGTCTCCGATACGCTGAATGCGCTCGCCATCGTGCAGGATGATGCCGCATGCAAATGCCCCTCCTGCCGCTTCCTGCAGGCGCTTCAGGCCGCGCGTGTCATCAGTCTTCACCGTGGCTGATGCCTTTACCTCAATTCCGACGAGGCGGCGCTCGCACTCCAGAACGAAATCAACCTCAACTTTGTCCTTGTCGCGATAATGGCTTATCAGCGCCGGGTCAGGCGACAGCGCCGACTGTTTCTCAAGCTCGGAATAGACGAACCCCTCAAGCAGCGGTCCGAGACGGTTTCGGTCAGACTGAACGTCGCCCTCGCCGACCCGTCGCAGCGCCGCAAGAAAACCCGCGTCAAGGAAGTGCAGCTTCGGCGTTTTGACAAGGCGCTTGAGGTCATTGCGGTGCCAGGCCCGCACACGTCGGAGCACGAACATCTGTTCCAGCAAGGTCAGCCAGCGATCAATCGTCTTGCTATCCACGCCGAGCGGTGAGGCCAGAGAAGACAGGTTGATGAGCTCCCCCGATGATAGGGCGGCATGGTCAAGCAGCCTCGAAAGTTCATCCGTTTTGAAGACCGAGGAAATCTCAGCGACATCGCGTGTTGTGAGGGCGCGCGCATAGGCACGCAGCCAGGTCTGGCGGCGCTGCGGATTGTTCCGCGCCAGGGCTTCAGGATAGCCGCCCGCCAGAACACGCGCGACGAGATCAGGCGTGCGGCCAGTTTCCATGAGGGCGGGGAAGTCTGCTTCGAAGGCCCTGTTCAGAAAGGCGGGCGCTGCCTGCCTCGCAATCTCTGACTGGCTGAAGGGAAGAAGCTCGATTGTCTCCACACGGCCAGCAAGGGAATCTGGCGAGATGGTGCCCTTGAAGAGGTCAACGGAACCCGTGATCAGGAAACGCCCCGGCCGAGGGTCTTCATCGACGGCGCGCTTGAGCGCCAGAACAAGGCTTGGGGCACGCTGCACTTCATCAATCACGGCGCGATCAAGGCCGCGCATGAAGCCGCCCGGATCGTCATTTGCAAATTGCCGAAATTGTTCGTCGTCCAGCGTGATGAAGCTCATCTTGCGCCCGCCCGCGATCTTGCGCGCCAGTGTCGTCTTACCCGACTGGCGGGGACCAACGAGCGCGACGATGCGGGTATCGCTGAGCGCGTCCAGCACGCGCGGCTCTGCATGGCGCGCCTTGGCTTTCGACTGATCCTGCATCGTCTACCGTCCAATCCGGAGTTTTGTCCCGTCCAATTCGGAATCTAGGAGCGTCTGACTCGGAATGGAAGTCACGTTGAGATGGCCATTTGAGTAAGCCAGCCTTAGGATGACAACAGGCTTTAGCGTGCAGAGTTATGCCGCGATTGGCCGCCATTTCGACTATCCGGCCCATGCGCCGAATGCGATCCTGCGCTTATGGCTCGCTACACCGAACAGGATATTGAACGCTCTATCCGGACCGTCGCATCGCTGATCGACCGGTTCGGAGATGTCTACTGGCCGATCCTGGAAAGACTTGAGCACGAGCTGGAGTCGCGTCGGTCGCGGGCAGCCCGGTTGCAGCGATACCTGCGAGCCGAGGCATCTGGGAATGACCCGCTTGAAATCACAGTTTTTGATTTCAAGCCTACTGGCAACAGGGCGACACAGCGATGAGGTTCTTACTTCTTTCGGTCACGCCGTTGAGTGAGCGCGGAGCCAGCCGCCGATTTCGCCGCTTTGGATGCTTTCGGATTGCTAAGTGTCTTTGCAGCGGCACTTGCGGCGGCCGATTTCGTCTCCTTGGCGGTTTTGTGCTGAGCAAGCGCGGAGCCCGCAGCCGACTTTGCCGCCTTTGTAGCCCCTGCGCTTCGGAGAGTTTTGGATGCAGCTGAAGCAGCTTTCCGTCCGGTTCGTTCGGTATTTTTGGCCATGATGATCGATCCTATTTGTACCATCCTCAGAGCTTACTCGATTTGATGGAACAAATACAGAACACTCCGTCGGATCAGTCGGGGAATAGCCGCTCCGGCAAGGGGTGTGCGATCTTGAGGAGTTCGTCGCGGCGATAGGTCATTGAGCCGCCGTCGCCATAGGCTGGGCGGCTTGTAGCGTGGCCCATGAGGAGACAGCGCA
>JBCBWJ010000124.1:0-7330 GCA_039817165.1 Pseudomonadota bacterium
GTGTTGCCCCGCACCTGACAGATCGCGCTTTGGCCGAGGATCCTGCCCGCCTAAAGCACCAGCTGACCCTTGACGGATCCCTGCAGCGCCGGGCAGAGGGCTTGGCCAAAAACGCACTGCGTGGCCTGCCACAGGATGTATCCGTCGCCCTTGTGATCGCCAACCACCAAACCGGTGAGATCCTCGCCTCTGTGGGCTCAGCCAGCTATGGCACTGGCGATGCGCGTCAGGGCTTTGTGGACATGACGCGCGCCTTGCGGTCCCCCGGCTCTACGTTGAAACCGCTGGTCTATGCTTTGGCCTTTGACCGAGGCCTGGCGCATCCGCAAACGTTGATACACGATCGCCCTGTCAGTTTCGCCGGCTACGCGCCGCAGAATTTCGATGGCGCGTTTCGAGGGGAGCTTACGGTCACCGACGCGCTGCGCCAGTCGCTCAATATTCCCGTCGTGCTGTTGATGGATGACATCGGCCCGGCGCACCTGATGGCCACGTTGCGCAACTCTGGTGCGCGGCCTGTGGTGCCTGGGGATCAGGCAGGTCTGGCCGTGGCCTTGGGCGGTGTGGGGCTCAGCCTTACGGATCTGGTGCAGGTCTATGCGATGCTGGCGCAGGGCGGTCAGGCGCGTGATCTGCACTGGCGCGCGGACAGTGGCTCAAACGGTCAAACCCGCGTTCTGTCCCGTGCGTCTGCCTGGCATGTGAGCGATATCCTCGCGGGTCTATCACCGCCGCCGGGGGCGCCACGCGGGCGTCTGGCTTACAAAACGGGCACGTCCTATGGCCACCGTGATGCCTGGGCCGTGGGGTTTGATGGCACTCATGTGGCCGGGGTCTGGATCGGTCGAGCGGACGGGACGCCCGTGCCCGGTGCCTTTGGTGGCGACTTGGCGGCGCCCATCCTCTTTGAGGTCTTTGGTCGCCTCAAGTCCACGCCGGATGCATTGCCACCGCCACCGCCAGAAACGCTGATCCTGTCCACGGCAGAGCTGCCGCAACCGCTGCGTCGCTTCACTGGGCGCAACGCGGTCTTTGAAGCCGAAGAAGACGCGCCAAAACTGATCTTCCCCCCCGCAGGCACACGCGTGCCGCTGGACCATGGCCCGCTCGCCGTGAAACTGCGCGACGGCACGCCGCCCTTCACTTGGCTCGCCAATGGCGTGCCTGTCGTCACGGGATCCCATCGGCGAGAGGCAACCGTGGACGGTGTGCAAAAAGGCTACTCCACCCTCACCGTGATCGACGCCGAAGGCCGTGCGGATCGTGTGACCGTCTGGATCGACTAGGTCCCTCAGGGGTCCGTTTTACGCACGGTCTTGGGTCAGCAGCGCTTCAATCTCGTCGCTCGAGGCCCCGTTCAACAAATCCGTGAAATCCCCGTCATTCAGGATCGCCTTGGAGGCCTTCAAAAGTGCGGCATGCGTCACTTTCGACAACGCACTGCCAAGCGATATGCGCGCCACGCCCGCCGCGGCGAACTCTGCTCTGGTGACCTTGGCAAATCGCCCGGCCGCAATCGCATTCACCGGTTTCTGGGTCACCTGGCACACACGCGCGAGGGCCTCCATCGACGGCGGCATCGGCACGTAAAGACAATCCGCACCGGCCTGATCAAACGCTTCGATCCGCCGGATCGCCTCATCCATGTCATAGACCCCGTTCATCACCCCGTCAGCCCGCGCGACGAAAACGAAATCCTGCCCCAAAGCCCGCGCGGCGGAGGCCCCCGCGCGCACTCGTTCCACCGCCATATCGAACGCATAGGCGCTGTGATCGGCCATATTCGTGTCTTCGATGGAACACCCGGCGAGGCCCGCCTCGGCGGCCAGTCGCACGGTGTCCGCCACATAATCCGGCGCATCCCCGTAGCCGTTCTCGAAATCCCCCGACACGGGCAAGGGTGTGGCCGCCACGATCATCTCGGCATGGGCCAGGGCTTCGTCCCGCGTGACCTCTCCCATGTCGAGTTTGCCCAAGGTGAAGGCCTGCCCGTCCGAGGTTGTGCCAAGCGCCGCGGCGCCGAGGCCAGCGGCCACTTTCGCGCTGCCCGCATCCCATACGTTCATCAAGGTGAACGGCTTGCCGCGCTGATGAAGCGCCCGAGAGTCTGCACCAATATCCGTCATGCTCAGTCCTCCCAATCCAAAACCACTTTTCCGGAATTCCCGGATATCATGGCCGCAAACCCCTGTTCAAAACTGTCAATAGGCAGGCGGTGTGTGATCAGCCCAGACATGTCCAGCCCGCTTTGGACAAGTGCGATCATCTTGTACCACGTCTCAAACATCTCGCGGCCATAGATGCCCTTGATCTGCAGCATCTTGAAGATCACCGTGTTCCAATCCACCGGAAAGGCTGTGGGCGCAATGCCGAGCAGCGCCACCTTCCCCCCGTTGTTCATCCGCGCGATCATCTGTTGCATCGCGGCCGACGCGCCTGACATTTCAAGGCCCACGTCGAAGCCTTCCGTCATGCCGATCTCGCCCATCACATCGCGCAGCTGATGGGCGGAGACATCCACCACATGCTGCACGCCCATCTGACGCGCCAGGTCAAGACGGTAGGGGTTGATGTCCGTGATCACCACCTTCCGTGCACCCACCTTTTGCGCCACGAGCGCGCCCATGATCCCGATGGGACCTGCGCCCGTGACCAGCACATCCTCACCCACCAAATCGAAACTCAATGCGGTGTGGACGGCATTGCCAAAGGGGTCGAAGATCGCGGCGATCTCATCGGGCACATCCTCCGGGATCGGCACCACATTGTGTTCGGGGATGCAGACATATTCGGCAAAGCTGCCGGGCCTGTTCACACCCACACCCTTGGTGTTGCGGCACAGATGCGCCCGCCCTGCACGGCAATTCCGGCACACGCCGCAGACGATATGCCCCTCGCCACTGACTCGATCGCCAATCTTGTACTTCACCGCTGCGGCACCGGTATCCACGATCTCGCCCACAAACTCATGGCCCACGACCATGGGCACGGGCACCGTCTTGGCGCTGAACTCATCCCAGTTCCAGATATGCACATCCGTCCCGCAGATGGCCGATTTCTTCACCTTGATCAGCACATCAGACGGGCCAGGTTCCGGCACCGGGACATGCTCCATCCACAACCCCGGTTCGGGACGCGCCTTCACAAGCGCCTTCATCTGGTTCTGCATGGTCTACTCCCACAAATCCGTGCTGAGATATTTGAGCCCGCTGTCGCACATCACGATGGCCACTGTTCCGCCCTGTTCAAGGCCGGTCAGCAACTGGATCGCCCCGGCCAGATTGGCCCCTGCCGAAAAGCCGGCAAAGATCCCCTCATGCCGGGCCAGCAATCGCGCGGCTTCCTTGGCATCGCGGCCTGACACGGTGATCCTTCCAGCCAGATCAACGTCTTGCAAATGGGTCAGGTCAGGCATCGAATAGCCGCCGCCTTGGATCGGGTGATTTGGCCGGTCCGGGTCAATGCCGTAGCACCGCACACCCTTGGGTCCGAGAAACCGCGCTGTCCCGGCCAGCGTCCCGCCAGAGCCCGTGAAGTCACAAAACGCCGTGACCTGACCGCCCGACTGCTCCCAAATCTCCGGTCCTGTGCCGGTCTCATGAGCGTGCGGATTGCCTGCGCGTTCAAACTGGTCGGCGCGGTATGCCCCACGCTCTGCCGTGACATGCTGTGCCGCCTCATCCACGAGCGCCAGATCCTCCCCCGACACTTCGCCCAGCTTGCTGCCGTCCGCCTGCGGGACCAGCACCACCTCCGCCCCAAGCGCCCGCATCATCCGCGCGCGCTCTGGCGAATTGCCTTCACTCATCACCGCCACGAACGGATGCCCGAGCACGCCGCATACAATCGCCAACCCCGTTCCCATATTGCCAGATGTCAGCTCTACAACCGTCTGTCCCTGGGCCAGCTCCCCCGCCTCTAGCGCGCCCTCAATGATCGCCCGCGCCGCGCGGTCTTTCTTGGAATACCCCGGCAGCATGTAGTCGAGCTTGGCCAGAATGCGCCCGTCAATCGCAAGTTCATCGCGCACGCGGCTGAGCTCTACCAGAGGCGTGTTGCCAATGCTTTCTATGACCGACGGCAGGATCATGAAATCACGCCCAGGTCACGCCCCACAGCCTCAAACGCATCAATCGCCTGATCCAGCATATCCCTCGTCAGGGCCGCACTCATCTGCGTGCGGATGCGGTCCTGCCCTTTTGGCACCACCGGAAAACTGAAGGCGGTGACAAACACGCCCCGTTCGTTCAATCGCGCCGCCATCTCCTGCGCCAATTTCGGATCGCGCAACATCACCGGAATGATCGCGTGGTCTCCGGGCAAAAGCTCAAACCCGAGCGCGCCCATCCTCTCCCGGAAATAGGTCGCGTTTTCCCACAGCCGCCCACGCAGCGCGTCGCCTTCGGCGTCCAGCAAGTCAAACACGGTCAAGGACGCGCCTGCGATCACCGGCGCGAGCGTGTTGGAAAACAGGTACGGCCGCGACCGCTGTCGCAGCCAATCCACGACCTTGGCACTCGCCGCCGTATAGCCGCCGGACGCGCCGCCAAGCGCTTTGCCAAGCGTGCCGGTCAAGATATCCACCCGGCCCATCACGCCACAATGCTCATGCGTCCCGCGACCCGTGGCGCCAACAAAACCCGTCGCATGGCAGTCATCCACCATCACCATCGCATCATAGCGCTCCGCCAGATCGCAAATCTGATCGAGCCGGGCGAAATATCCATCCATCGAAAACACACCATCCGTGGCAATCAACCGATGCCGCGCGCCCTCTGCCTCCTGCAAACACCGTTCCAGATCGGCCATGTCCGAATTGGCATAGCGCAACCGCCGCGCCTTGCTCAGCCGCACCCCGTCGATGATCGAGGCATGATTGAGCGCATCTGATATGATGGCGTCTTCTTCGCCCAAAAGCGTCTCAAAAAGCCCCGCATTGGCATCAAACGCCGCGGCATACAGGATCGCATCCTCCATCCCCAAAAAGCCCGCAATGCGCGCCTCGAGCGCCTTGTGCTCTTCCTGGGTGCCGCAGATGAACCGCACGCTCGCCATGCCGAAGCCGTAGCGATCAAGGGCGGCGTGCCCGGCTGCAATCACGCGCGCATCATCGGCCAGCCCGAGATAGTTGTTCGCACAAAGGTTGATCACAGCCGACCCATCCGACAGCTGCACCTCGCCGGCCTGTTTGGAGGCGATCACTCGTTCCGTCTTGTAAAGCCCATCCTCGCGCAGCTGGTGAAGCTTGTCGTCAATATCCGCATCGAACCGAACACGTGCCCGCATGACGTTCTCCCATCTCTCGAAGGCTTGGGAAAATGTCACGCAAACGCGGCGTCCCCGCAACGTCTCAAAGGACCATAGCCTATCCTGAAAACGACAGGTTTTGTCGCAAGGTGCATTCTGCGGGCTCTAACCCGCCTGCCGCAACCCTCCGGCGGCATCTGCACGCGCAGATTCCCACGCCAGGATCGCCCGCTTCATCGGCAAGCCCCAGTGGTATCCACCCAACTCACCGGACTTTCGCAAGGCGCGATGGCACGGGATCAACAGGCTGATCGGATTGCGCCCCACGGCGGTGCCCACGGCGCGCACGGCCTTGGGGTTGCCGATGGAATTGGCGATCTCCGAATAGGTCGTCACATGGCCTGACGGCACCCGCAAAAGGGCCTCCCATACCTTGATCTGAAACGGCGCGCCAATCAGATATAGCGGCGCGGCCTCACCGGTCTGCCCCGGTGCACCAAAAGCCGTCAGCACCCAAGGGCGCAGCATCATCGGGTCTTCGACGAAATCGGCTTTGGGCCATCGTGACAGCATATCCTGCATCGCCCAGTCCTCGCCCATCTCATGGGCGAACCCGATCCCGCAAATGCCCTTGTCTGTGCCCATCACAAGGGCAAGGCCAAAGGGGCTGTCAAACCACCCCCAATAGATCGTCAGCCCCTCACCCTTGCGGGCAAACTCGCCCGGGCTCATCGCGTCCCATCTCAGGAACAGATCGTGCAGCCGCCCGGTGCCCGAAAGACCCAGTTCGTTTGCTGTCTCCAACATCGTAAACCGCTCCGCCAAAAGGGATTTCGCCTGCCCGAGTGCGAGATACTGCTGATAGCGCTTCGGCGAGACACCTACCCAGGCGGTGAAAAGCTTCTGAAAATGCGCGGGGCTCATCGACATGTCACGCGCCAGATCGGCCAGCGGGATCACACCCGGTTCCTTCGCGGCGGCTGCGTCAATCAGATCAATCGCACGCCGCATCACGGCGAAATGGTAGCTGCTGTCAGGCTTTTGGGTCATCTCATTCTCCTTTACAGGACATGCAGCCAACCTATCTGGTCCTCCGCACTTGGACGACCCGAATGTTGCGCATTGTTGCGAGGCCGGGCATGAGGGGGCGCATGGCGCGACAGCTTGACTACCATTCCATCCGAGAGGCCTTCACACGGTTTCAGGCCGCTGACCCCGAACCCAAGGGGGAGCTGAACCACACCAATGCCTACACGCTGGTTGTGGCGGTGGCCCTTTCGGCGCAATCCACGGATGTGGGTGTGAACAAGGCCACCGACGCGCTGTTCAAGAGCGTGGACACCCCTGAAAAAATGCTGGCCTTGGGCGAAGAAGCCCTGATCGAGCACATAAAAACCATCGGTCTCTACCGGAACAAAGCCAAGAACGTGATGAAGCTCAGCCGCATTCTGGTGGAACAATATGGCGGAGAGGTGCCCAGTTCGCGCGCCGCCCTCGAAAGCCTGCCCGGTGTGGGCCGCAAGACCGCCAATGTCGTGCTCAACATGTGGTGGCGCTTTCCGGCGCAGGCGGTCGACACGCATATCTTCCGCGTGGGCAACCGCAGCGGCATTGCACCCGGCAAGGATGTGGTCGCCGTGGAACGCGCCATAGAAGATAACATTCCGGCCGATTTTCAGCTTTACGCCCACCACTGGCTGATCCTACACGGGCGCTATCATTGCAAAGCGCGCAAACCCATGTGCCCCACCTGCGTGATCCGAGATCTCTGTCTTTACGAGGAAAAGACCCCATGACCAAATTTCAGGCTGTTGGCATCGGAAATGCCGTCGTCGATGTGATCACCCAATGCGACGATGCGTTTCTGGACCAAATGGGGATCGAGAAAGGCATCATGCAGCTGGTGGATCAGGACCGCGGTGAGGTGCTGTATTCCGGGATGGAAAACCGCACGCAAATGGCGGGTGGGTCCGTGGCCAACACGATTGCAGGGCTGGGTGCGCTCGGCATCTCCACCGCCTTTATCGGACGGGTCAGCGATGATGCTCCCGGTCAGGATTACGTGCGTGAAATGGGTGAGGTC
>JBCBWJ010000125.1:0-7258 GCA_039817165.1 Pseudomonadota bacterium
AGCGCGGACAAATTTTTTATCAAAAAATTTGCGCCAACGTTGGCGGAAAATTTTTTACAAAAATTTTCGGAGCTTCTGGGGTCTTTCGGCGGCGAGTTTGGCGAGGTGGAGCTTGGGTCAGGCGCGGGAGAAGCGGTTGGCGTTGTAGGCGCTGAGATCCTGATTTGGCGGCTGGTCGTTGATCAGCGCAGCAATCAAGCGGCCGGTTTTTGGGCCTGCTGTAAGACCGATATGTTGATGGCCAAAGGCGGCATAGGTGCCGGTTTGGCCGATTTCCCCGATCAGCGGCAGGCTGTCGGGTGTGGAGGGGCGAAAGCCCAGCCATTCTTCGGCCTCACTATATTCAAGCTTTGGGAAGACACGTTGGGCGTGCGCCCTAATGAGGCGCAGGGCGGCGCGGTTGGGGCCTTTCTTGGTGTCACCCAGCTCTGTCGTGCCAGCACAGCGCAGGCCAGACAACATCGGCGTGGCGCCAAATTTGCCCTCGACGATGAGCATCGGGTCGCGGGGCAGTTGGCTTGGATCTTTGAAATGCAGGTGATGTCCGCGTTCGGCGATCACAGGCACGTTGAGACCCAGCTTGGCCATCAACGGCCCGGACCAGACGCCCGCGGCGAGGACCGCGCGGTCGCAAGCCAGTGGGCCTTGGTCGGTGAGCACGGATGTGATGCGGCCTGCGTCGAGGGTGATGTCGAGCGCCTGCGCCTGAAGGTAGCGCCCGCCTTCGTCGGTCAGGACCGAGGCGAGGTCGGCCATGTAGGCGCCGGGATTGAGGATATGACCGTGATCTGAGAGCCGGGCAAGGCAGGCGCAGTCGCGCGACAGTATCGGCTCAATGTCCTGCACCGCGGCGCCTTCGATCACCTCTGGCACCAGGTCGAATTCTGCGCGCAGGGCCCAGCTTCGCGCATCGGCGTCGAAGGTGGCACGATCAGGATAGACGAAGGATATCGCACTTTGGGCGATATGCGTCTCGGCCCGCGTGCCACGGGTGAGGGCGCGGTGTTGATCGAGGCTGTCGGTGACGATGCCCGCAGCCCCGGCCACCATGTGGGGCAAGTGCCGATCGCTGGCGTTGCGCAGGAACTGCCAGAGCCAGGGTGTCAGGCGCGGCAGCGCGGACCATTGCAGGAAGACCGGTGACTTGGGGTTGAGCAGGTATTTGAGCGCGGTCTTGCGCAGGTCCGGTGTGTTTGTGGGCACCATGGCCCAGCCCGCCAGGAGCCCGGCATTGCCAAACGACGCGCCGGCGCCGGGGTGGTCGCGGTCGATGAGTGTGACGTCATGGCCGGCGCGCCGCAGCCAGATGGCGGAGCTGAGCCCGCAGATGCCGGCACCGATCACGACGATTTTGAGAGGGCGGGTCATGGGCGTCCGTGTCGGGTTTTGAGTATTTTTGGCAAGATGAAACCGAGGCGTCAGGCGGCAAAGGCGGCGGTGAGGGCGATGTGGATCATGTCGGCGAAACTTGTCTCGCGCGCCGGGGGCGGGAGCGCATCCCCGGTCAGAAGGTGGTCGGAGACGGTGAGCACGGACAGGGCGCGCACGCCGTGGCGGGCGGCCAGCGTGTAGAGCTCTGCGGTTTCCATTTCGACGGCCAGGCAGCCGTGGCGGGTGAGCTGGTCGTTGAGATCGGGGCGTTCGTCGTAGAACGTGTCGGAGGAATAGATGCCGCCTATGTGCGGGGTCAGATCCCGGGCGCGGGCCGCGTCATCGGCGGCGCGGAGCAGGCTGAAATCGGCCACGGGCGCGAAATTCATCTCGCGAAAAAGCGCAGACGAGGGCGTGGAGATGCTGCTGGCGGTTTGCGGCAGGATGATGTCGCGCAGGTTGATGCGAGGCTGCATGGCGCCGCAGGAGCCGATGCGGATGAGCGTTTTGGCACCAAAGTCCTTGATCAATTCGTTGACGTAGATCGAGAGCGTCGGCATGCCCATGCCGGAGCCGTGGATCGTCACGGGCTGGCCTTGCCATGTGCCGGTGAAGCCCAGCATGCCGCGGGTGGCGTTGACCTGTCGCAGATCATCCAGATACGTTTCCGCCGCCCATTTGGCGCGCATCGGATCGCCGGGCATCAGGACAGTTTCGGCGATCTCGCCAAGCTTAGCGCCGATATGGAGGCTCATGGGTGGTCAGCTCCGGTTGTATTTGATGAAGGGGGTGTGCACGCCGATCCGGTCATAGAGCTGGCGCGCGGTGGTGTTGAAATCCTGCGTGAGCCAGTAGACGGAGGGACAGCCGGCGGTGTCGGCGGCCGCGTAGACCGCTTCGATCAGTTTGCGGCCCACCCCGATGCCCCGGGCCTCTGGCGCGGCAAAGAGATCTTGCAGGTAGCAGACCGGTTCCAGCTTCCAGTTGTGCGGGTGATAGATGTAATGCACGAGGCCCACGGGCGTGTCGTCTTGCACCGCCAATAGCCCGCATTGCGCGCTCTGGTCCGGGTCGCAGAGCCGGGCGAAGGTGGTGTCATAAATCTCTGGCGTGACGGTGGTGTCATAGAAGGCCAGATAGGCCTGCCACAGCGCGGCCCAAGCGGGTTTGTCAGCGGGGGCCACAGGGCGGATGCGGAATGTGTCGGGCATGGGTTTTCTCTATGGGCTGGTCAATTCTGTCACAAAACCATGGGGGACGTCAGGGGGATACGCATTTTTTTGCCCAGCTTTTTGCTCTGGGATTTGCGTCTTGATCCCGGATACCCCATGTAAGCCCAGAGAAGTCCAGGAGATGATGACATGCGCTTTTTCCGTTTCATGACCCCGGTGGCGGCGCTGACCGTGCTGTCGATTGCGGTGTCCGTCCCGATTGCAACGCCTGTGACCGCACAGGAGGTGCCCACGGATTTGCCTGAGATCGTCGCGGAGGATGTCAGCGTCGGGCAGATCGTGAGCTTTGTGAACGCGATGATCGCAGCCGAGCGGGTGCGGCAGGAATATCTGACCAAGATAGAGGCCGCAGACACCGAAGACGAGATCGACGCGCTGGTGGCAGAGGCCGACAAAGAGGGCATGGCAGCGGTGGAGCAAGTGCGCGGGATCACAACGGCGGAGTACATGGCGATCTCGCTGGCGGCGCGGGAGAGCGAAGAATTGACCGCGCGGATCACGCAGCGGTTTGAGCTTATGCGCCAGGCGCAGGGGGTGACTGTGACCGATCAGCCTGCGGCGCGGCCTGAAGGCGCTTCCGAGACGGACAGTGGAACGGCCGCAGAGTAGGGTTTATTCGGCGGCCATCGCCTCCGGATCCGCGAGCGTCACGATATCCATCATGATGGTATTGAGCTCAAAATCCTTGGGCGTGTAGACGCGGGCGACGCCCATTTCGCGCAGGCGTTGCGCGTCATCATCGGGGATGATGCCCCCGACGATGAGGGGGATGTCGCTGAGGCCTTCCTTGCGCATCCGGGCCAACAGATCCTCGACCAGCGGCAGGTGAGAGCCTGACAGGATCGACAGGCCGATCACGTGGGGTTTTTCGTCGAGCGCGGCGGTGATGATTTCCTCGGGCGTCAGGCGGATGCCTTCGTATGAGATCGCCATGCCGCAATCGCGGGCGCGGAAGGCAATCTGTTCCGCGCCGTTCGAGTGCCCATCGAGGCCGCGTTTGCCCACCAGAAAGCTGAGGCGGCGGCCTAGACGGCTGGATACGGCATCGACCGCATCGCGAATGTCATCGAGACCTTCGGTTTTGTTCGATGGGCTGCCGGAGACGCCGGTGGGGCCGCGGTATTCGCCGTGGACGCGGCGCATCTCTGCGGCCCATTCGCCGGTGGTTACGCCCACTTTGGCAGCAGCGATGGAGGCGGGCATGACGTTTTTGCCTTGTTGGGCGGCCTCGCGCAGGGCGGCGAGGGCGGCATTCACGGCACCTGCGTCGCGCGTCGTGCGCCAGGCGTTGAGGCGGTCGATCTGTTCGCCTTCGACTGCCGGATCGACGACCATGATGCCACCGTCTTCGGTTTGCAGGGGCGAGGGCTCGCCTTGGGTGTATTTGTTGACGCCCACCACGACGGTTTCGTTTTTCTCAATGCGGTTCAGGCGGTCGGCGTTGCTGTCGACCAGGCGGGATTTCATATACTCGATGGACCCGATCGCGCCGCCCATGCCCTCGAGGTTGGCCAGCTCGTGGCGCGCGCCGTCTTTGAGCTCTTCGACTTTGCGGTCCACGGCGGGGTTGCCCTCGAAAAGATCGTCAAATTCCAGGAGATCTGTCTCAAAGGCGAGGATTTGCTGCATGCGCATCGACCATTGCTGATCCCAGGGGCGCGGCAGGCCGAGCGCCTCGTTCCACGCGGGCAGTTGCACGGCGCGGGCGCGGGCCTTTTTCGACAGCGTCACGGCGAGCATTTCGATGAGGATGCGGTAGACGTTGTTTTCGGGCTGTTGTTCGGTGAGGCCCAGAGAGTTCACCTGCACGCCGTAGCGGAAGCGGCGGTATTTGGGGTTTTCCACGCCGTAGCGGGTTTCTAGAATTTCATCCCATAGGTCGACGAAGGCGCGCATTTTGCACATCTCGGTGACGAAGCGGATGCCAGCGTTGACGAAAAACGAAATGCGGCCGGCGAGCGCGGGGAAATCCTCCGCCGGGACGCGGGGTTTGAGTTCGTCCAGCACGGCGATGGCGGTGGCCAGCGCGAAGGCCAGTTCCTGTTGCGGCGTGGCCCCGGCCTCTTGCAGGTGATAGGAACACACGTTCATCGGGTTCCATTTGGGCACGTTGGTGTAGCAATATTCGGCCACGTCGCCGATCATCTTGAGCGACGGTTTGGGCGGGCATATATAGGTCCCGCGGCTGAGATATTCCTTGATCAGGTCGTTTTGCACGGTGCCGGTCAGCTGTTTGACATCCGCGCCCTGTTCCTCGGCCACGGCGATGTAGAGCGCGAGCAGCCAAGGGGCCGTCGCGTTGATCGTCATCGACGTGTTCATCTGTTCCAGCGGGATCTCGTCGAAAAGCGTGCGCATGTCGCCCAGATGGCAGACCGGCACGCCCACCTTGCCCACTTCGCCGCGCGCCAGCACATGATCGCTGTCATAACCCGTTTGCGTGGGCAGGTCGAAGGCCACGGAGAGGCCAGTCTGACCCTTGGCAAGATTGGTGCGATAGAGCGCATTGGAGGCCTTGGCGGTGGAGTGCCCGGCATAGGTGCGGATGAGCCACGGACGATCAGGTTGGCGATCAGGGGGTGTGTCGGTCATGCCGGGGCCTCGTGAATCAGTATGCGCAATTTTCTTACGTTCGGGGATTGATAGCTGGAATAATATGACGCGTCAATTCGCTGCATCGCGGCATTCATGGGCTGCAGAGAAGTGGCAATGTGAGCGCTTTGCGAGCGGGCTGTTTTCTAGGGTGGACCGGGGGAAGGGCGGCTTTGAGCCCATAGTAACCGCGTCAAACGTATGCGATGCTTGCGCAATGAAGCGAATTTCTATCGACATATCAGGCTGCGAAACCGTTGATGACTTCTACGATATTTTGCTTTCATCGCTCGATGCACCAGATTGGCACGGGCGTAATTTAGATGCTCTATGGGACAGTATCACAAGCGATATCAACAACGTCATGCCACCTTACTCTATCGATTTGTCAGTAGGCACCAATCTGTCACCAAGCGTCGCCGCCTTGTTGCCCCGCGTCAAAGCCCTCTTCGAGGAAGCACGTGAACAGGAACATATCGAAGTTGAGTTCAAGGTCAGCTAAGTCCGCAATGCGGACCTTGCCGGGGTGAACCCCGGCCTACGTGGGGGCGGTCCAGATCATTTTGGTGGCGGAGCGGAAGCCGAAGATGTGGCGGAGGGGGCCCAGGTGGTCTTCGCCTACGGGTTTGAAGGCGTGGCGGAGGTAGAGGGCTTTGGCGCGGGGGTTGGTGTTGATCACGTCGAGGCGCACCGCCGTGAGGCCGGACGCGGTGGCGTGGGATTTGATGGCGTGGAGAAGCGCTGTGCCGACGCCTTGCCCGCGTGCGCGCTCTGAGACAAAAATGCCGTCCATAAGGAGCGTGCCGGGTTCGACCTCGCGTTCCAGGAGCGAGAGCACCGGCCCACGCCAGAGCGCGCCGGGCCAGCCATAGATCCGCGCCAGATCGCGCAGGCTGCCGCCCACCAGACCGCCCTGCCCTGTCTTGAAGCCTGCCAGACCGAGGATGCCGCCCTGGGCGTCGCGGGCCACGAGGGCGAAATCGGGGTTCAGCACGGAGGCGACAAATGCGATCGCGCGGGGTTCCGGCGCAAGCAGGCGGGTGAGTTTCTGTTCAAAGGCCTGCCAGAAGAGGCGCGCGACGGTTTCGGCCTCGGACGGGGCGAAACCGGGGCTGATCGCGATATCTGGCGCGCGGGTCATAGCCCTGATAGAAGCGTACTCCGAAGACCTGCACAAGGAATTTGCATGACCGCCACTGTTGAACTGCCGATCTGGATGTTTGTCCTGATCCTGGTGTTCGCGGCTGTCACCTTTGCCTCGCATTTCCTGTTTCCGTCGGTGCGGTGGTTTTTTCGCCGCCGGATGGAGCGGGTTGTGACGCGTCTGAATGAGCGGCTGGAGCGGCCGATTGAGCCCTTTAAGCTGGCGCGGCGGCACGACATGATCCAGCGGCTGATTTACGACCCGGAGATCAATCTGGCGGTGGCCGATCATGCCCGCGAAGAAGGTGTGCCGGAGAACGTGGCGTTTGAGCTGGCGCGCCGCTATGCCCGCGAGATTGTGCCGGGGTTTTCGGCCAGCATCTATTTCGGCTTTGCGATCCGGTTCGCGCGGTGGCTGTCGCGCACGCTCTACCGGGTGCGGATCGGCAATTTTGATGAGGCAAGCCTGAGCCGGGTGGATGAAAACGCCACCATTGTGTTTGTCATGAACCACCGGTCGAACATGGATTACGTGCTGGTGACGTGGCTGGCCGCCGAGCGGTCTGCGCTGTCCTATGCGGTGGGGGAATGGGCGCGGGTCTGGCCCTTGTCGCGGATGATCCGGGCGATGGGGGGCTATTTCATCCGGCGCAAATCGCGCAATGATCTCTATCGGCGGGTGCTCGCACGGTATGTGGGAATGGCCACGGATGGGGGTGTGACGCAGGCGGTGTTTCCCGAAGGAGGTCTGTCGCTCGACGGGGGGTTGGCGCCGCCCAAACTGGGCATTTTGAAATACATCGTGGAGGGGCGCACGCATCTGGACCGCGACGTGGTGTTTGTGCCTGTGGCGCTGAACTATGACCGGGTGTTCGAGGATGGGATCCTTGTTGCGGCGGGCGAAAAGGGGGAGCGCCGGT
>JBCBWJ010000126.1:0-7245 GCA_039817165.1 Pseudomonadota bacterium
ACCAGCGGTGCAATCTCACGCGCCAAGGCCTCGATGCGCTCAATCCGTGCCGCTTGCGTTCCCAGCGTCCTTTCAAAGGTTACGGTCTCAAGCTGTTTCAACCAGGCGCCCATCCCGTCGCGCGCCACACGCAGATCATTCTGCCAAAAGAAGGCCGCGTCCGAGAGCCTCGCTGACAGAACTTTCTGGTTGCCGGCCAAAACCGTCGCGCCCTTGTCAGCGGTTTCTACATTGGCCACCGTCACAAACCGTTCAATCTGACCGGTCTTGGGATTGCGCAGGGAAAAGAACTTCTGATGCTCCCGCATGGAACTTTGAAGCACCTCAGGCGGCAAATCCAGAAACGTCTTACCGATCTCCCCCATGAGCGGCACAGGCCATTCAACAAGACCCGCCACCTCGGCGAGGAGACCCGGATCATCCACGACCTCAAGCCCGGCGGCGTCTGCGAACTCGGCCAAAGCCGTGCGGATCGCATCAGCCCGTGCTTTTGGATCGAGCATGACGTTCCGGGCCTTGAGTTCCGCTTCATAGGCCGCAAAAGACGTCACTGAAAACCGGCCGGGCGCCATGAAACGATGCCCTTCGGTCGTGTCGCCTGCCGTGATCCCGTCAATCTCAAGGTCCACAACGCGTGACGCGCCGTCCTCGCTCAGAACACACAAGATCGATTGCAACGGCCGCACCCAGCGCAAGCTGCCCGCGCCCCAGCGCATCGACTTAGGCCAGGGAAAATTCCGCACAGTGGCCTCCAGCACCTGGGCCACAATGGCCTCTGCCGCGCGGCCGGGCTTGATGATCTTGACGAAATAGACTTGGCCTTTTTTCTCATCGCGCAGCTCAAGGTCCTCACGCGTCACACCGGCACCGCGCAAGAACCCCTCGATGGCTTTGTCCGGCGCGTCAGCTCTGGGCCCTTTGCGCTCCTCCTCCACCGTGGGGCTCTCAGCTTCCAGCGCCTCAATGAACAACACCAGCCGGCGGGGCGTGGCAAAGGCTCTCGCCTCCCCGTGCCCAAGACCGGCCTCCCGCAATCCGTCCATGACCTTCGCGCGCAGGTCGTCTGCCGCGCGGGCTTGCATCCGCGCGGGAATTTCCTCGGAGAAAAGTTCAATCAGAAGATCAGGCATGTCACGTCTTTCATTCCGGCCCCGTCAATTCGGCGGCTCTGGACAGTCTTCCGGCACAGGTTGGCCATCAAACACCACCTCGCCGCAAGGATTGATTTGATGCCAGACGAACCCGCGCCCGTCATCGAAAACCGCCACCACGCGGTCAATGCCATAGGTCACGTCCCTCTGCCCCAGAAACGCAATCGCCGCCCCGCTTTTGAGGGCTAACCCAACAGAATCCGCGCTGAAGCACTCAAACCAGCCGGGCGCCTCCAAAGGGACGGCCTCTTCATAAGCGACATACGCCTCACTCAACTGCGCCTGCGTCAAGGCAGTGGTAAAACAGGCCCGGTAGCGAATGGGGGAACTGTCTGCATCAATGGCTTCGAACGCCGCATATTGAATGGGTTCTGCCTCTCCTGTGGCAAGGGACGTCAATTGCACGTCATCCACACCTGTGGGCACCACTTCTTCGTAATAGTGATAGACCTGCAGGTAATAGAGCGCCACGCCCGCAAACACCGCGGAGCCGACTATCAGAAGGCTGAGAAACTTGCCCATCAGACGGCCTCATACCCGCCGGCATCGGTGCGAACGTAGGCGTCCGCGCATTGCTTGGCCAGTGCGCGCACGCGTCCGATGTAGGCCTGCCGTTCGGTGACAGAAATAACCCCGCGAGCATCGAGCAGGTTGAAGATGTGGCTGGCCTTGATGCATTGATCATAAGCGGGATGCGCCATCACAATGCGCTTGCCTGTCTTGGGATCGTCATCAGGCACCGCCAGCAGCGCCTCGCACGCGGTCTCGGCCTCTTCAAAATGGCGCAGCAGCACCTCTGTATTGGCCACATCAAAATTGTGGCGGCTGTATTCTTCTTCGGTCTGACGAAAGACATCACCGTAGCTGAGCGCGATGGCCGCGTCGGGATCATTGAACGGCATCGCCATCACGTGATCCACGCCCAGAACGTACATTGCCAGCCGCTCCAAACCGTAGGTCAGCTCGCCCGAGACAGGCCGGCAGTCATGCCCGCCGACCTGCTGGAAATAGGTGAACTGGCTCACTTCCATTCCGTCGCACCACACCTCCCAGCCCAGCCCCCAAGCACCCAGGGTCGGGCTTTCCCAGTCATCCTCCACAAAACGTATGTCATGGAGCGCCATCTCGATCCCGATGGCCTTCAACGAGCCGAGATAGAGATCCTGCAGGTCGGGTGGGCTCGGTTTGATCAGCACTTGGTATTGATAGTAGTGCTGCAGACGGTTTGGGTTCTCGCCATAGCGCCCATCGGTGGGACGGCGCGAGGGCTGCACATAGGCCGCAGCCCAGGCGCGTGACCCAAGCGACCGCAGCGTCGTTGCCGGGTGAAACGTGCCCGCGCCCACTTCCATGTCATAAGGCTGCAGGATCGCGCAACCCTGAGCGGCCCAATAGCTCTGAAGCCGTAGGATGATCTCTTGAAAACTGCGCGGTTTTTCCGGCGATTGGAACATGTCGTTTTCCACCTATAGAAGCGCCCAACCTCCTACGGCGCGCGGGTGAAAGGGTCAATCATGCAGCAGCGCAATTTTCGGGTGCACCCGGCAATCAAACTGATACAAATGTTGGAATTGCTGCTGCCACATCAAGGGGACGATGTTTTAATCATGACGCGCACACTGTTTATTTTGTTGATGGGCGTTTCGCTCACTGTCGCTGCCTCTGAAGCCGATGCGCAGACCGGGCCGCGCATCCTGGACCCGGTCGCACAAGAGGTGATCCCCGAGGAAAACCAATTTGAAGCCCGTCAGAGCGAGGCGCAATTGAACCAGGAACAGCGCGCCGAAATTCAGCGCAAACTGAAGGCAGGCGGGTTCTACCTTGGCGGCATCGATGCCTCCTTCGGACCGGGCACAAGGGCGGGCATGCGGTCGTGGCAGTCAAATTTCGGGTATGAACCGACAGGTGTACTGACCGCGCGCCAGCGGGCAGAGCTGCTGGGCCAGTTTGGCGCGGACCTCGAGGATCTGGAGATGCGCACCGTGCAGGATGATGCCTCCGGCATTCAGATCACGGTGCCCACGGCCACGGTCACGTTCGACAAATATGAAGCGCCTTTTGTCTTCTTCGAAGGCACCGGCCAAGTGCCTGAAGCGCGGATGCTGCTGATCAGTCAACCGGGCGACCGCAACAAGCTGATTGCGCTTTATGACATAATGCAGACGCTCGAGATCGTCCCCGAAGTGGGAGAACGCGCGATCGAGGGAGAAGGCTTTACCCTGCGCGGACAAAACAGCCGTATCATGTCTCACACGCAAGCCTGGCTGCGAAATGGGGAAATCAAGGGATTTACGCTCATTTGGCCTGCAGGAGACGAGGTGCGTCGCAGAGCGCTCCTGAGCGAAATCCAGGGCAGTTTCCAGCGTGTTCCGGGCGTGCTTGATCCGGGCGCAGGGGACGCCGAGGAACAGCGTGTCGATCTGATCTCGGGTCTTGAAATTCGCCGTCCGAAACTGTCGCGGTCAGGCTTTTTTGTGGACAATTCCGGCACTGTCGTGACGGCGTTGGAGGCCGTGCAGGGCTGTGAACGCGTAACGATTGATGAAGACTACAGCGCCAACGTCGTGGCCATCAATGAAACGATCGGGGCGGCTGTCCTGAAACCCGCCAACCCGCTTGCGCCCAATTCCGTTGCCTCTTTCCAGTTGGTGTCGCCGCGCCTGCAATCCGAGATTGCCGTGGCCGGTTTTTCGTACGGCGGGGTTCTGGGTTCGCCCACGCTGACCTTTGGGCAGCTGGCGGATGTGCGCGGCCTCAATGGTGAAGAAGAGTTCAAGCGGCTTGCGCTGGCACCGCTGGACGGAGATGCCGGCGGGCCGGTTGTGGACGGGTTTGGCGCGGTCGTTGGCATGCTGTTGCCGGAAGGATCGGACGGTCGCCAACTGCCCGAAGGCGTGAGCTTTGCCGCTGATGTCGAGGCTCTGACCGGGCTTCTGGAACAGGCGGGCGTCTTCCCTCAAGCCTCCTCTGCAAGCGTGCCTGTGCCGCCGGAGACGCTTTCGAAAATGGCCACGGGCATCACTGTTTTGGTGAGCTGCTGGGATTGAGCCTGCGCGGCTCGCCGCTTCCTTACGTACGCGTCTCGCGCAAAAAACGGCGGGTTAAGCATCCGCCGTTTTTCTTTTTTTACAGGTGCGTGCCTACTTGGCGTCGCCTGCCAGCTTGGCTGCCGCTGCATCGCCCACATTGTCCACACCGCGCTCTTCGAGCAGGGTGGTCAGCCAATTGGGGTCCATCTCGGGCACCGAACTAAGCAGCAGGTCGGTATAGGGATGGTGCGGAGGCGTGAACATGTCGTCCTTGGGCCCCTGTTCCACCACTTTGCCGTACTGCATCACCACCACTTCATCCGCGATGGATCGCACTGTCGCAAGGTCGTGCGTGATGAACATGTAGGCCAGCTTCAACTCATTCTGTAACCTGTCGAGCAGACGCAGAATACCCTCCGCCACCAGTTGATCGAGCGCTGACGTGACTTCGTCACACACGATGAACGTGGGCTCCGCGGCCAACGCCCGGGCGATACCGATCCGCTGCTTTTGTCCACCCGACAATTCTGGCGGATAGCGATTGTAGTACTGCGAAGGTTCAAGTTCGATGAGATCGAGGATCTCATCGACCCGGTTCTTCAGCGCGGCCCCACTCAGACCCGAATAGAACTGAGCGGGTCGTCCGATGATCTCCGCGATCTTGACCTTGGGGTTCAGAGCGGTGTCGGCCATCTGATAGATCATCTGGCACTGACGCAGCTCATCCTTGGTGCGGTTGCGGTAGTCCGGCGGGAAGGTTTTCCCCTTGAACAGCACCTCGCCCTTGGACGGGGGCAAAAGCCCGGTGATCACCCGCGCCGTGGTCGATTTGCCCGATCCGGACTCGCCCACCACCGCAACTGTCATGCCCTCGTAGATGTCAAAGGAGACATCATCGAGAACCTTAGCCCCACCGGTGTAGGACGCATCGACGTTTTTGACCGAAATCAGCGGCACACCATCTTTGGGGCGATACCTTTGCGGGCTTGTGAAGCTGCGCACAGCCCAAAGCGACTTGGTGTAGTCCTCCTTGGGGTTGTTGAGCATCTCCTCAGTCGAGGCTTCTTCGACCTCGTTGCCCTTGAGCAGCACCTTGATTGTGTCCGCCATCTGCGCCACGACGGCCAAGTCATGGGTGATGTAGAGCGCGGCCGTATTGAACTGCTCTACGATGTCACGGATCGCGGCGAGAACCTCGATCTGGGTGGTCACGTCAAGGGCGGTTGTCGGCTCATCAAAGATGATGAGGTCTGGGCGACAAGACATGGCCATGGCCGTCATCGCCCGCTGCAGCTGACCACCCGAAACCTGGTGCGGGTAGCGGAAGCCGATCTCGTCAGGGTTGGGTAGACGCAGCCGGCGGTACAGCTCAACCCCGTCTTCCTGCGCCTCGGTCCGCTTTTTCATGCGGTATTGCAGCGGTGCCTCTGTGTGCTGGTCAATCAGCTTGTGCGCCGGGTTGAACGACGCCGCAGCAGACTGGGCCACATAGGCGATACGAGAGCCGCGCAACGCGCGACGCTCACTTTCAGAAGCGGTGGTCAACTCCATCCCGTCAAACTCGATCGAGCCTTCCGAGATGCGCGTGCCGTCACGGGCATAACCCATCGCAGCCGCGCCGATGGTGGATTTGCCAGCACCGGATTCCCCGATCAGGCCCATCACTTCACCTCGGTGGAGGGTCAGATCAACACCTTTGATGATGTCGATCCAGGTTTCGTCGGAATAGCCCTGAATTTTCAGGTCTTTGATTTCCAACAGGACGTCTTTTTTCTTCTCAGCCATAGGTCATTGCTCCTTCAGGCCAGAGGACCGGAACAGCATCCAGTCAACCACGAAGTTCACCGCGATCGTCAGCAGGGCAATTGCCGCAGCCGGGATAAGCGGTGTTGGGTCTCCGAACGAAATGAGGGTCGCGTTTTCCCGCACCATGGATCCCCAATCCGCGGTGGGCGGTTGGATACCAAGGCCAAGGAAGCTCAGACCCGCGATAAGGAGGAACACGAAGCAAAATTCCAGACCGTATTCCGCGACGAGAGGCGCCGTGGAGTTGGGCAGGATTTCACGACGGATAAGGTACCAGTTGCCCTCACCGCGCAGCTTGGCTGCTTCGATATAGTCCATCACGACCACGTTGCCTGCGACCGCCCGCGTGAGACGGAAGACCCGCGGCGAATAGATCACCGCGACAACGAGGATCAAGATCACCTCGGAGGCGTCGAAGATCGTTGTGCCGGCTGCCGCAAAAGCAAGGCCCACACCTACCATGATCAGGGCACCGATGAGCCATCCCATCGCACCTTCGGCCGCCGCCGCGAGGAACAAGAGCCCCACGATGATGGCAAAGCCGAATAGCAGGTAGAAGCTGGTCGACGGACTGGCCAGAGATCCACCAAAGATCGACAACATCAGAAGGGCGAAGATCAGCGACGGGATCGACATGATCACATCCGCGGTCCGGCCCATGGCCTGATCAAAAAAGCCGCCCTTGGTCGCAGCGAGAAGACCCGCCATCGCACCCAGGATGAAGGCCAGTGTTGTGCCCAGAAGGGCCAGTGTGACCGTGTTCCGCGCGCCGTAGATAACGCGGCTAAACATGTCACGGCCCAATTGATCTGCGCCCAAGAGCATCGACTCATCCGGCGGTGCGAAGGCCGATGAGATCACCTCTGCCTCACCATGGGGGGCAATGGCAGGCGCATAGATCGCCATGATCGAGACCACGAAGATCACGAACATCCCGAACGCCGCTGTCAGCGGTGCTGTCCGAAGCTCCTTGGCCGCGTCAGGTGACATCGGCGCCAGAACAAGAGCCAGCACCACCAAAGTGATGAAAAGCTCCGTCACGCCCCACCCGAGATAGGCAGAGGCAAAGGCCATCACAGCGAAGGCTCCCAACACGGGAAAGAACAAGCCGCCCCGCAGAAACGAGCCCGCATCGCCATCCGCAATCTGGATGAGAAACTCCTTAAAGCCGTAGGAAACGGCCGCCGCTCCGGCAAGGAGTGCAGCGCCAATGGCCACAGACCTCAAAGCGCCTTCTCCTCCCACGATGAACAGCACCA
>JBCBWJ010000127.1:0-7238 GCA_039817165.1 Pseudomonadota bacterium
CACAAGATCACGATCCAGGCCTCTGGCGGTCTGTCCGATGAAGACATCGACAAGATGGTCAAGGACGCCGAAGAAAACGCCGATGCCGATAAGGCGCGTCGTGAAATGGTCGAAGCCCGCAACCAGGCCGAAAGCCTCATCCACTCGACCGAAAAGTCGGTGGAAGAGCACAGCGACAAGGTCGACCCGACCACCGTTGAGGCCATTGAGCTGTCCATCGCGGCCCTCAAGGACGATCTGGAAAAAGACGATGTCACAGGCGAAAAGATCAAAGCCGGCATCCAGAACGTGACCGAGGCAGCGATGAAGCTGGGCGAGGCGATCTACAAAGCCAGCCAGGACGAGGGCGAAGAAGAGCCCGTCGCCGCGGATCAGGCCGGACCGGATGACGACACCATCGTCGACGCTGATTTCGAGGATCTCGACAAAGACAAGCGTGCGTAATTCCGCATCATCGTTGATCGGGGGCCCACGCGGCCCCCGATTGGCGTTGTGCCCGGTCCACGCTTAAGGAGATCATGCATGGCAAAACGCGATTATTACGAGGTTTTGGGGATCGCTCGCGGCGCAAGCGCCGACGAGATCAAAAAAGCCTACCGCTCTAAAGCCAAAGAACTGCACCCCGACCGCAACAAGGACAATCCAAGCTCGGAAACCGCCTTCAAAGAGGCGGGTGAGGCCTATGACGTTCTCAAGGACCCCGACAAGAAAGCCGCCTATGACCGCTTTGGTCACGCGGCATTCGAAGGCGGCACAGGCGCAGGCGCGCGTCCCGGTGGCGGGTTCCAGCAACAAGGCGATTTCGCCAGCGCCTTCTCGGATGTGTTCGACGACCTCTTCGGCGATTTCATGGGCGGCGGCGGCGGTCGCGGCGGCGGGGCCCGTCAACGCGCCGCGCGCGGCTCCGACCTGCGCTATAACCTGCGCGTCACCCTCGAAGAGGCCTATACCGGCCTGCAGAAAACGATCAATGTTCCCACCTCGGTGGGGTGTACCTCCTGTGACGGCACCGGCGCCGAAGGCGGGGCAGAGCCCACAACCTGCCCCACCTGCTCCGGCATGGGCAAAGTCCGCGCACAGCAGGGCTTTTTCACCGTCGAACGCACCTGCCCCACCTGCAACGGCTTGGGTCAGATCATCTCGAACCCGTGCAAGGTCTGCCACGGCCACGGCCGGGTGGAAAAGGACCGCTCGCTCAGCGTGAACATCCCCGCCGGCGTCGAAACCGGCACCCGCATCCGTCTGGGCGGAGAGGGCGAGGCGGGCATGCGCGGCGGCCCATCGGGCGATCTCTACATCTTCATCGAGGTCGAACGCCACGCGATCTTCGAACGCGAGGAAAGCAACCTCTTTTGCCGGGTTCCCGTCTCCATGAGCACCGCAGCCCTTGGCGGCGACATCGAAGTGCCCACCATCGATGGCGGCCGCAGCCGGGTGAAAATCCCCGAAGGCTCTCAATCCGGCCGTCAGATGCGCCTGCGGTCCAAAGGCATCCCCGCCCTGCGCGGCGGCGCACCCGGCGACATGTTCATCGAACTGGCGGTGGAAACCCCGGTGAACCTCACGGGTCGGCAAAAGGAACTTCTGCGCGAATTCACCGATCTGAGCGAGAACAACAACCCCGAAAGCAAAAGCTTCTTTTCCTCGGTGAAAAGCTTCTGGGACGGGATGAAAAGTTAACCAGTCCGTAACCAGTTTTCGCAAAGGATGACGGCATGGGACACCCGCATGCCTTCTCCGATCTGAGCCTGCCGCTTTTCGACAGCGACGAGGTGGCGCAAACGCCCACCGCGCCCGCGCAACCCTCCTACCTGCGCGATCACCGCAAACGCCTGCGCGATCGGTTTCTGACCGGTGGTGCGACGGCGCTGCCTGACTACGAAATGCTCGAACTGGTGCTCTTCCGCGCCATCCCGCGACAGGACGTCAAACCCCTGGCCCGCGCCCTTCTGGACCACTTTGGCGATTTCAACGCGGTGCTCTCTGCCCCCCGGGATCAACTTGAGGCGATGAAAGGTGTGGGCGATGCCGTCATTTGCGAGCTCAAGATCGTTGAGGCCGCAGCCCATCGCCTGTCCCACACACGGATCCGGCAAAAACCTGTTCTGTCATCGTGGAACGCATTGCTGGATTACTGCCGTACCACCATGGCCCACCGCGCAACGGAACAATTCCGCGTTTTTTACCTCGATCGAAAGAACACGCTCATCGCGGACGAAGAACAGGCCGAAGGCACCGTCGATCACGTGCCCGTCTACCCGCGCGAGATCGTGAAACGCGCGCTGCTGCTCAATGCCAGCGCGCTCATCCTCGTGCACAATCACCCCTCGGGCGATCCGACCCCGTCTGAGGCCGACATCACCATGACCCAAGAGGTGCTGACCGCCGCAAGTGCGCTGTGCATCACCCTGCACGACCACGTCATCATCGGCAAATCGCAAGAGGTCAGTTTCCGCGCGGACGGCTACCTCTAGGGCCGCAAAATCT
Source organism: Pseudomonadota bacterium (assembly GCA_039817165.1). Classification (GTDB taxonomy): domain Bacteria; phylum Pseudomonadota; class Alphaproteobacteria; order Rhodobacterales; family Rhodobacteraceae; genus Roseovarius. The sequence goes on from JBCBWJ010000127.1 coordinate 2,488, forward strand.
TTCAAAGATTTTGCCCGCATTTTTTGAAAAAATGCGCGCCCGTCCCGTCACTACCGCACCCAAACCTCAACCCGGCGATTGACCTGCCGCCCCCAGGAGGTCTCGTCACAGGCCATCGGCATCGCCTCGCCAAAGGCCTCCGCCTCGAGCGACACACGGGACAGATCATCGGTCTCCGCCGCCTCAACCACGGCCTCACGCACCGCCTCAGCCCGCCGCTTTGAAATGCGCGCGTTCACCTCGGCAGAGCCTTCGCTGTCGGAAAACCCCACGAACACCAACCGCCGCTCGTCATAGAGCCCGCTTTCCAGCGCGCGCGCCAATTGCTGCACATTGAACCGCGATTGCGCATCCAGCCGCACCGACCCGGCCTCAAACCGGAACGTGGTGCTCAACCTCTTGAGCGGGGTCAGGAACGACACCATCCGCTGCAAATCGTCCAACGTGGTTTCCGCCCCGGCCTGCGCAATGGCATTGGCAAAGCGATCCCCCTGCTCGTGCACGGCAATCTCTTCGGGGGCCTGATCCACAAACCCCGCACGCCGGATCACCAATTGGGCGGACGGGTCTTGCAGATACGACAGAAACTCGCGCACCAGCTTGGGAAAGCGCCGCGCCGGAATATAGAGAAACATCGGCGACGTCATGGGGTAATCCTCGGTCTTCACACCCCGCCTGTTGGCGCGCAGCGTGAAACCGCACTCCCCCGCGATGCCAAGCTCCCAGGCGTTGCCCGTCTCAGACCGGCTGGTCACCCCAATGGCAAAAGGATCCGCCGCCACAGCACGGGCCAGATCCGGCCCCCCGGGATGCAGCACCACACCCTCGACCAGCGTCACACCCGCAGGCCCCAACAAAAGATCCTGCATCGCCTGGCCCAGACCCGAAGACGGCGCAAGCGCATGCACCGCCACCGGCGCATCGACACCGCCCAAGGCCGCCCAATTGTCGATCTCACCCGACATCAGCTGCGTCAGCTGCGGCACGGTCAATTCGGTCAGCGGGTTCGACGGCGCAACCACCGGCACCAACGCATCAAGGGCCACCACACGGCTGCCATTGCGCCCGGTCAGATCACCCAAACCCGTCTCTTCTGCGCGGATGCGTTCCTCATCGCGCACCTCGCGCAGGGTCATCACCATATCCGCCTGATCCGACAGCAGATCGGCAAAGGCCTCATCAGCATCCGACAAGCGAAAGGTAAAAGCACCCACGTCGCGTTCGCTCTCGCGGTCGGACATGCGATACACGGTCTCTTCCCCGCTCACACTGTCACGGCGCAGCGCGTAGTCATTGCGAATGGCAAAGGCCTCCAGCAACGCAGGCATCAAAACGCGGCCCACGGTGGGCGCGCCCGAGAACGTGACCTTGGCCACAAACGCCTCAAGATCAGGACAGCCCGGCCCCTCGCACAGCACGCCAGACCCGTCGACCGTCAGTTCCCCGTAAATCGTGTCAACGCGGTAAAACTCGCCGTCAAAGCCCAACAGATCGCCAGAGATTTCCACATTCCCGTCGCGCGACGTCAGCGTGACATCCTGGGCCTGCGCCTGTCCGGCAACGGCCCAAAGAAAAAGTGCGGCGAAACCCGCCGCACGAAATGCTGTCATGAATGACCCCCTGCTCGCAGCGCTCAGTTGCGCGCGATATTCAGGTCTTCGAACATATTATTCAACACAAGAAAGTCACCGACCGCGTCACAGTCTGGCATTGCGAGGATCAAGTCACGCGCGCGCATCGCCTCCGCTCCGGATTTCTGCAACACCTGCGCCTCCAGATCGCGACCGCAGTTTTCTTCTGTCACGACCGCCTCAAGACTCAACGCGATGGACCCACCGTTCAGGGCCGTCCCCGTCGGGAAGGTGTAGACCTCAATCATATGCGTGCTGAGCGGCGTTGCCTCTCCAATGCGCATCATGAACCCGCCTTCGCCCTTCGCGGCATTGGCGATCTCACCCATGGCCCCCGACCAGATATGGCCCGGCTCATCATAGGTGGCGCCATATTCCAACGCGTGCACCTGCAATCCGTCCAGGCTCGACCATTGCACAATGGCCCGGTCATAATCCGGCACGGAGGTCACCTCGGCATTGGCAACAACTGTTTCACCGGCACTGAAGGTCACGATGTAGACCGCCTGCTCCGACAGCGCCGGCACCATCACAGAGGCAAGCCCCTCCGCATCAGTCATGCCCGACACCATCATCCCGTTGTGATGCACGGTAAACCCGGCATCCGCGTGGCAATTGGCATCAATGATCAAATCCACCATCGCCGCGGCAGTGGTCAGCGCGACCACCTTCGTTTCGCAGGCAAAAGAGGGCGCAGGCTCTTCGCGCGGCATGATCGTGTTCACGGGCGCATCGTCCAATGAGGCCACGGTCACAGGTTCATCTGGCAGCGCCTCAGGCTGTGGCGCGACACCAGGTGGTGTGGGCGCGCTGCCCGATATGTTGACTGTTTTCGCCTGCGCCTGTGTCTGCGCCGGTTCGGCCGGGGCGCCATCCGCTTTCTTGGGGCTGCCGGGCACTTCGACCTCGTCAAGAGTGGGGGTCTGGACCAGCGTGTTTTCAGGCCCCGCATCTGTCACCGGCTGGTTCGCGACACCCGCAACAGAGGCCACCTGCACACCCTGCGCGCCGCGCTCATCGGGGCCATCCATAATGTACTGCATCATGAACCCTGCGGCCAATGCCGTGAACAGGGTTCCAACGATTGTCAAAATACGACGGGCGCTGATCATAGCACTCTCCAAAACCTACCTCGTCGGCGAACGTGCCCGCCAAAAATGGCCCTGATGAGGCAGAGCTATGGAGTGTTTATGAAGGTGAAACGATCAGGCGAACCGGCCGTGACAATGCTTGAACTTCTTGCCTGATCCGCAAGGACAAGGCGCGTTCCGCCCCGGATTGCCCCAGGTCGACTGGTCATTTTCGTCAAAACCCGGAAGCGCGCCCTCCAGCGCGGGTTTCGGCGTCACGTTGTCCTGCGCCTCTTCCACTGCAAGGGTCATGGCGGCGCGTTGAGCTTCCATTTCGGCTTGCATCGCCTGCTGTTCTTCTTCGGTCATCGGCCGGATCTGGCACAGTTTCTGGGTCACATCCTGCCGCAGACTGTCGAGCATGCTCTCAAAGAGCTGAAACGACTCGTTCTTGTACTCATTCAGCGGATCACGCTGCGCATAACCGCGGAACCCCACGACAGACCGCAAATGCTCCAGCTTCAGCAAATGTTCGCGCCACTTGGCATCAATCGTCTGCAACAAAAGCTGCTTTTCGATGGTGCGCATGGCCTCAGGCCCCAACGCTTCGGTCTTTTCCGCCATCATCCCGTCCAGCGCTTTTTCGATGCGGTCGGCCACGTCTCCATCGTCGACGCCTTCTTCCTCGCACCATTCCACCACCGGCAGGTCCATGTTGAGCTGCTCTTTGACAGCCTCGTTCAGACCTTCCGCATCCCACTGGTCGGCATAGCTGTTGGGCGGCAAATGCGTGTCGATCAGATCGTCCACGACCTCGCCCCGCATGTCCGACACCACCGACGACAGGTCCTCACTGCGCATGATGTCCAGGCGCTGCTTGAAGATCACCTTGCGCTGCTCGTTCATCACATCGTCGAATTTCAAAAGCTGCTTGCGGATGTCAAAGTTGCGCCCTTCGACCTTCGATTGCGCGCGCTCCAGCGATTTGTTCACCCATGGGTGGATGATCGCCTCGCCTTCCTTCATGCCCAGCCCCGACAGCACCTTTTCCAGCCGCTCCGACCCGAAAATGCGCATCAGATCGTCCTCAAGGCTGAGGAAAAACGCGCTGCGCCCCGGATCCCCCTGACGGCCAGACCGGCCGCGCAACTGGTTGTCGATGCGGCGGCTTTCGTGGCGCTCCGTGGCCAGAACAAACAACCCGCCCGCGTCTTTCACAGCCTGCTCATCGGACACATGGCCCTCTTCGATCTTGGCGCGGATGGCCTCCGGGTCGCCCTCGGGATCAGCGGCAATCGCCTCCATGATCTTGAACTCGACATTGCCACCCAGCTTGATGTCCGTGCCCCGGCCCGCCATGTTCGTGGCAATCGTCACAGCACCCAGCTTGCCCGCATCGGCGACAATCTGCGCCTCTTGCTCGTGCTGACGGGCGTTGAGAACATTGTGCGTGATCCCCGCCTCAGTCAAAAGCTGGCTCAGCATTTCCGACTTCTCGATCGAGGTCGTCCCCACCAAAACCGGCTGCTGTTTCTCATGCGCCTTGTGGATGGATTTGACGATGGCCTGATACTTGTCCTCCGTGGACTTGTAGATCGCATCATCATGATCTTCGCGCGCCACTGGCAGGTTGGTGGGCACTTCCACCACACCCAAACCGTAAATCTCGGCAAATTCCTCCGCCTCGGTCGAGGCCGTGCCGGTCATCCCGCCCAGCTTGTCATAAAGCCGGAAATAATTCTGGAACGTCACCTGCGCCAGCGTCACGTTCTCTGGTTTGATCTCACAACCTTCCTTGGCCTCAATCGCCTGATGCAGACCGTTGGAGAGGCGGCGACCTTCCATCATGCGGCCGGTGAACTCGTCGATGATCATGACCTTCCCGCTACGGACGATATAGTCCTTGTCGCGCTGGAAGATCTTGTGGGCCCTGACGGCGTTGTTCACATGGTGAACGACGGAGACGTTCGCCGCGTCGTAGAGGTCCTCGCCTTCGAGGAGGTCCGCCTCGCGGAGGAGAACTTCGATCTTCTCATTGCCTTCCTCGGTC
>JBCBWJ010000128.1:0-7234 GCA_039817165.1 Pseudomonadota bacterium
CGGTGCCCGGTGACATGATCAGCGGCAAAGCCGGGCATTACGCGCTCGAGGTCAAAGGTGATTCGATGATCGGGGCCGGGATCAACAATGGCGATGTGGTCGTCATTCGCGAAACCGATGTGGCCGACAATGGCGACATCGTTGTGGCCCTCGTCGAAGATCAAGAAGCGACGCTGAAAAAGTTCTATCGCAACGGCAACGCCATCGCACTTGAGGCCGCAAACCCGGCCTATGAAACGCGGGTTCTGCCCGACGACAAGGTACGCGTGCAGGGCCGTCTGGTCGGGCTCATCCGCACCTACTGATTCCACAGCCGCGCGCCGGTCACCTGTCGCGCGGTCAAAGGCTCCAACGCGCCGTCACGCTCATAAAGCGCGACGGCGCCGGTGTGTCTCAGGGACGCGGGCGTCAGCACCTCACAGCCCTCAAATTGCAGGACGGAGGCGGGTGTTTTGTTCATCACCAGCCACTTGGCCCCGGCGCAACCCGACACAGCATCAACCGCTTTTTGACCGCGCAGCGCAACAATGGGCCAGGCCGCATCACTGGCCTGCCAGCGGGTAAAGGCCCCCACCTGATCCGCGTTGTCCCCGTCATTTTCCAACCAATTGAGCGCGACAAACCCGTTGCCCCGCTCCCGGTTCAGCGCGCGACCCTCCTCGGTCATCACCCCGATCAACCCGCCTGTGTCAGCGATCAAAATCACCGGGCGCTCCGTCCCGGACCACAGGACAAGCCCCGCAACAAAAGGCAAAACCCCAAGCGCCCGCGCCCGGCCTCGCCATAAAATCACGAACAACGCCCCCAGACTCAAAAGCGGCAAAACACCCGGACCCGGCGACAGCACCATCCCCCGTGCGCCGTCCAACCCGGAGGTCCAATGCGCAACGCCCAGGATCCAATCGAGGCCCAGCCCCATCACCCAAAGCGGAACAAAATCGAGACCAAAGGGCATCAGACACGCCGCCAGCATGGCCGCAGGCATCACCAAAACCCCCATCAGGGGCACGCTCAGCAGATTGGCGATCAGGCCGTAATGGGCAAATTGATTGAAATGCGCCGCTGCAATGGGCGCGGTGGCCAGCCCCGCCACAAGCGAGGACAAAAACACGCCAAGAATGGGCTGCATCCACCCAGGCCCAAACGATAAATTGTGATCGCGCACCACATTGAACACGAACACAAGCGCCACCGTCGCGGCAAAGGACATCTGAAACCCCGGCCCCAACAGCGCCTCAGGTCGCAGCGCCAAAACCACCAAAGCCGCAATCGCCACAGAGCGCAGCGACACCGCGCGACGGTCCACCAGCACCGCACAAAACATCACGGCCACCATGATGAACGCCCGTTCCGTGGCGATGTTGCCGCCCGACAGCCCCAGATACCCCGCCCCCACGACCAGCGCGCCAATCGCCGACAATTTCTTGGCCGGCACCCGCAAGCCCACCCGTGGCACAGCCGCAAATCCAAGTCGCAGCGCGGAAAACACGAAACCCGTCAAAAGCGCCATATGCAGCCCGGAGATCGCCAGAAGATGCGCAAGGTTCGAGACCCGCAAATCCTTCAACGTCTCTTGTGCAATGCCCGACCGGTCGCCCGCCATGATCGCAGCCGCAAACCCGCCCGTATCGCCCGGCAGGCGCGATTGCACATGCGACGACAGGCTCATGCGCTGCTTGAACCACCATTGCCCCTGATCGGGCGGCGCAAGTGTCAGCACCGGGGTTCGGGTGTAGCCCACAGCGCCCAGACCCAGAAACCAGGCATGGCGCTGAAAATCAAAGCCCGCAGGCTCCACCGGTCCGGAGGGCGGCGACAGATGCGCGGTCAGGATCACGGTCTTGCCCGGCGTCGGATCGACAAACCCTTGGGTCCCGTGCAACGACACCCGCACCCGATCGGGCGTTTTGTCGGGGCGCACATTGGCCAGTTGCACACGGTCAAGCGTCAACCGCACCGCGTCAGAGCTCGATCGGTCAATGCCCACAATCCGCCCCTGCACCGCGCCGTAATAGCGCCAATCCAGAACAGGCCCCGCCATACTGTTCGCCCTGAGCCCCGCTGCGCCCACGCCAAGCGCCACCAAAAGGAGCGCCCACAGGATCGGCGACCAGACACTGCGCCAGACCATCAAAAGCGCCGACACCGCCAGCACCAAGGCCCCAAGCCAAAGATACAGGCCCAGACCCGGCTCCCATTTGAGCATAAAATAAAGGCCGATCCCGGCGCCAAAAAGAACCGGCGCCCAATGAAAGAAATACCCGCGCTGCGCCAGCCACATGGCCTGCGCCATCGGCACGCGCGGCTCAAGGCCAATCTCCGGGTTCTGCAAGGCTTGTCTCCCCTCTTTGGGGCTTATAGGAAGGCGCTTGCCTGCCTGAGGCTACCTCAAAAACCGTTAGCGAAAGGTTAACCTGGCCCCATGACCGACACCCAATCCGTGCCATCAGACGCGCCAGTCGTCACCCGCTTTGCCCCTTCGCCCACCGGGTTTTTGCACATCGGCGGCGCGCGCACCGCGCTCTTCAATTGGCTCTTTGCCCGCGGCCGTGGCGGCACGTTCCTGCTGCGCATCGAGGACACAGACCGCGCCCGCTCCACGCCCGAGGCCACGCAGGCGATCCTCGATGGCATGGCATGGCTGGGACTGGATCACGATGGCGACGCGATCTCGCAATTCGACCGCGCCGACCGCCACGCAGAGGTGGCGCACGCGCTGCTCACATCAGGATCAGCCTATAAGTGCTTCTCAACGCATGAAGAAATCCAATCCTTCCGGGATGCTGCCAAGGCGGATGGTCGCTCTACCCTCTTCCGCAGCCCCTGGCGCGACGCGGACCCGGCGACCCACCCGGATGCCCCTCATGTCATCCGCATCAAAGCCCCGCAAACCGGTGAAACCGTGATCCGTGACACCGTGCAAGGCGATGTCACGATCCGCAATGATCAGCTCGATGACATGGTGCTGTTACGTTCAGACGGCACACCTGTTTACATGCTAGCCGTGGCCGTTGATGACCATGATATGGGCGTGACCCATGTGATCCGAGGCGACGATCACCTCAACAACGCCGCGCGTCAGAGGATGATCTATGACGCGATGGGCTGGCCCTTGCCAACCTACGCCCATATCCCGCTGATCCACGGGCCCGATGGCAAGAAGCTGTCCAAACGCCACGGCGCCCTCGGCGTCGAGGAGTACCGCGACATGGGCTACCCGGCCGCGGCGATGCGCAATTATCTGGCACGTCTGGGCTGGAGCCATGGCGATGATGAGTTTTTCACAGATGACCAGGCTCAGGCCTGGTTTGACCTCACCGGCATCGGCAAATCCCCGGCCCGGTTCGACTTCAAACGGCTCGATCACCTGTCTGGGCAACATATCGCCCAGATGGAAGATGCTGCACTGCTGCATGATTTGACGGTCTTCAGGGCGGCCAACGGCCAGCCACCGTTCACATCCGCACAGTCTGAACTCTTGGAAAAAGGCATGTACTGCCTCAAGGAACGCGCGAAGACCTATCCGGAACTGCTTGATAAAGCTTCATTTATTATTAACCAACGTCCGATAGATCCAGATGAAAAAGCAAGCAGGGCTTTGGATAATGTATCCCGTAGTATACTGAAAGAATTGACGCCGCAGCTGCAAAATGCTACTTGGACGCGAGAGGGATTAGAAGCGGCCACGCAAGGGTTTGCGGAGGCCAAAGACACCAAATTTGGCACGTTGGCCGGCCCCCTGCGGGCCGCTCTCGCCGGGAAAACCGTAACCCCGAGTGTGTTCGACATGCTATTGGTTCTGGGACGTGACGAGTCGCTGGCGCGACTGACGGACGCCGCTGAACCTTGATCGCCTGACGGGGCGAACCAATCAGACGTGCCACCAAACGGGTTGGCACGCCGACAGGAAAGGAAGCACGCCCATGAAAGACGGTGCAAAAACAGCCAAACTGACGATCGACGGCATGGACTATGACCTGCCCATGCACTCGCCCACCGCCGGCCCGGATGTGATCGACATCCGAAAGCTCTATGGACAGGCGGGCGTGTTCACCTACGATCCGGGCTTCACCTCCACTGCCAGCTGCGACAGCACGATCACTTTCATCGATGGCGGCAAAGGCGAGCTTTTGCACCGCGGCTACCCGATTGATCAACTGGCCGAAAAATCTCATTTTCTCGAAGTTTGCTACCTTTTGCTCTACGGAGAGTTGCCATCTGCCGCACAGCTGGAAGACTTCGAAAACCGCGTCACCACGCACACCATGCTGCACGAGCAGATGCATTTCCTCTTTCGTGGTTATCGCCGGGATGCCCATCCGATGGCCATCATGGTCGGCGTGGTCGGCGCACTCAGTGCGTTTTACCACGACAGCACCGATATCAATGACCCCTGGCAGCGCGAAGTGGCCTCGATCCGCCTGATCGCGAAGATGCCCACGATCGCGGCAATGGCCTATAAATACTCCATCGGTCAGCCTTTCGTGTATCCGCGCAACGAGTTGGATTACGCCTCCAATTTCATGCGCATGTGCTTTGCCGTGCCTGCGCAGGACTACCAGGTGAACCCGATCCTGAGCCGCGCGATGGACCGGATTTTCACGCTGCATGCCGATCACGAACAAAACGCATCGACATCGACCGTGCGCTTGGCGTCGTCCTCGGGCGCCAATCCCTTTGCCTGCATCGCGGCGGGCATTGCGTGCCTCTGGGGCCCGGCCCATGGTGGCGCCAATCAAGCCTGTCTTGAGATGCTGCGCGAGATCGGCTCGGTCGACCGGATCCCCGAATACATCGCGCGGGCCAAGGACAAGAACGACGACTTCCGCCTGATGGGCTTTGGCCACCGCGTCTACAAGAATTTCGACCCCCGTGCGAAAGTGATGAAGCAATCCGCCGATGAGGTGCTGGAGCTTCTGGGCGTCGAAGACAACCCCATCCTCCAAGTGGCAAAAGAGCTTGAAAAACAAGCGCTTGAAGACGCCTATTTCAGCGAGAAAAAGCTCTTCCCCAATGTGGATTTCTACTCCGGCATCATCCTTGAGGCGATGGGCTTTCCGACGTCGATGTTCACGCCGATCTTTGCGGTCTCGCGGACCGTGGGCTGGATTTCCCAATGGAAAGAAATGATCGCCGATCCACAGCTCAAAATCGGCCGGCCGCGCCAGCTTTACCAAGGCGAAACGCTGCGCAACTACGTGGATATGGAAAAGCGCTGAGCCACATTTTTCTCGGTTACCGGGCCTCGACGCGCAGTGTCGGGGCCTTTTTCATGGCTCAAACCGCGGGTTGCAACGCGCCTTTACGCGGATTTAAGACAGATCGTGGATCACTGAAGGCCCCGCCCCCAGGTGAGTCCCCGCCCCATGTCCAACCGTGTCCTCAGACGCGCCGCGATACCGCGCCTTCCGGCCAGACTGCCCCGCAAGACCACGTTGCCGGGCTTTTTGATGAAACACCGCTCCTTGCCCATGACACCGGATCCGATCACAGACCCGCATGACGCCTTGGAGCAGGCCATCCTTGATGGCGCGGTTTGGGATATGAGCACGGATCCCGTGCAGATCGACACCTTCAATACCGACGAGGACGTCATCTCCGTCGTTGTGGAAAAAGGTCAGGGCGTTCTGCATGTCGATATCAAAGAAAGCCGTGACGGCGTGCAGATCCTCGCCAACGGCAGGCCCATGGCTCACGTCGCGGGTTTGGACAAAGCGTTTTCAATGTCCAACATCCGCGTATTGCAACCACGCACCATGGGCTAGGCGGAGCCGTTTTCTTTGAAAGAAAACGGGCAAGAAAATTTAAAATTTTCTTGTCCCCTGTGGGGACTGACCGGCCTTTCAGCCAAATGGTACAAAGGCGGTTTGGGTCAGCGGCCTTCAAACGACGCTTTGCGCTTTTCCAGAAACGCGAGCACGCCTTCCTGAAAGTCCCTTGTGCGGCCGCACTCACCCTGCAACCGCGCCTCTTTGTCCAACTGGCCGTTCAGATCCGTGTCCCAACTCTCGCGGATCGCGCGTTTCATCGCGCTGTAGGCCTGTGTGGGCCCTGCCGCCAGATGTGCCGCACGCGCCCGCCAATGGGCCTCGAACCCGTCTTCGGCCACGGCCTCCCAGATCATGCCCCAGTCATCCGCCTGACGCGCACTGATCGGTTCGGCAAAAAGCGCAGCCCCCATGGCCTTGGCCGCCCCCATCTGGCGGGGCAACCAATAGGTCCCGCCCGCATCCGGCATCAGGCCAATCCGCGCAAAAGCCTGCAGAAAATACGCGGTCTCGGAGGCAATCACCACATCCGCGGCCAGCGCCAGATTGGCCCCCGCCCCCGCCGCCGGGCCGTTCACCGCCGAAATCGTCGGGATCGGGCAAGTGCCCACCGCCTCAATCATCGGCGCATATTCATCGCGCAGCACCCGCTCCATATCGACAGATGCGGCCACCCCGCCATCGCTCAGATCCTGGCCTGCGCAAAACGCCCGCCCCTCGCCTGTCAGCACCAGAACACGGGCCTTGCGGGGGGCCACCCGGGCGGCATCAATGATCTCGGCGCGCATCTGCGTGCTCAGCGCGTTCATCCGGTCCGGCCGGTTGAGCCGGATCACAGCGACGCCCTCTTCAACGGAAAACTGGATGGAGTTATAGGTGGTCATGACGCGCGGCCCTCGTGGTTTTGCAAAACCTAGCCGCAATCGCGGGGCGTGAAAACAACCGCTTGGCCCTAACGGCGCGTCAGTCGCTCAGGATTTTCTCGAGCCGGGCTTTTTCATCCGCCGAGAGCGCCACCCCGGCGGCATCCTCACTGCCCGCGCGCCGGCGCAAAAACGCAGCCCCCAGCCCCAAACCCACCAGCAGCATCGCAGGCCCGGCCAGCCACAAGATCAGATTGGCCCCGCCCCATTGCGGCTTGAGCAGCACGTACTCGCCATAGCGCGCCACCAGGAAGTCCTTCACCTCGGCATCCGTGTCACCGGCCACCAGCCGCTCGCGCACCACCAGCCGCAGGTCCCGCGCGAAATCGGCGTTCGAGGCGTCGATCGACTCGTTGCGACAGACCAGGCAGCGCAGGTCGGCCGAGATCTCGCGCGCCCGCGCCTCAAGGCCCGGGTCCTCCAGCATCTCGTCCGGCTGCACCGCGCCCGCCGGCACGGCCATCAGCGCCAGCACCGCCACTGCCCGCAGGGTGCGTGAGACGCACCCCCGACGCGCGCCCGCGCCGCCCCTCATGCCGGAAC
>JBCBWJ010000129.1:0-7206 GCA_039817165.1 Pseudomonadota bacterium
GGCCGCGCCTCAAGAGGTGTCACAAGGTGGAATGTGGCATCCACGCGTTGTTCCTCGATCCCGAGCGCTGACACCTTGGTGATGGCCTTTGGATCGATGCGGTCCAGTTCGGCCTCCAGCACGTCATCACCGCCCCAACGCTCCACATAGGCCCGCGCACCGGGCGACAACCGCACCGCGTCTTTCGACAGGATATCAGCGACAAGTTCCAGCTGCGAGGGATCACCGATGCTCACCAACGGTGCCCCCATGATCACGGGCCTTTCACTGATGGCCTGCACTGACAGCACCACACCGTCGGTAGGAGCGGTCAGTTGCACACAACACGCCCCCGATTGCGCGCTGCTTTCATCCGGTGGCAGCAAGGTGGCCCGCGCGCGTGCAATGGTGCCATCCGCCATTTCGATCCGTGCCTGCGCCGCCGCGATGGACGCCTCCGCCACCGCAAGACGCTGCGTGTCATCCTCGAGCCGCGTCAGCGAGGCCACACCGCGTTCCACAAGGGCCTGCGTTCGGTTGAACTGTGAACGTGCAAAGCGGGCGGTCTCTTCGGCCTGCCTGAGATCTGCTTGCGCGACATGTCGCGCGGCCTCGGCCTCGCGCAGGGATGCCTCGGCCTGCATTTGCGATCGTGCGTCCAGCAACCCCGATGAGGCAGGCTGCACAATGGCCACCACGGTTTCGCCCGCAATGACATGATCCCCCTCGGTCACCGGAGAACGCAACGCCGTGCCCGATATCGGCGCCGCCACCTCATAAAGCTCGCGCACCTTGGTTTCGCCATCGGCATTTATCGTCACCTCGAGCGGGCCGCTCGTCACGGTGGCCAGATCAACCGGGATCGGGTCCGTGCGAAAGCTGACATAGGTCAGACCGGCCACCAACGTGACACCAATGCCGACCAGAACAAGCGTGCGGGTTGTAAAAGCCATGTGTTTACTCCCTTGTTTTCATGACAGCCACCAGATCAAGCCGATCCAACCGGCGCCGCACGATCAGGGCGGACCCCAAGGCGGCGGCCAGAACCACAAGGCTGGCAAGCGTGAATGTTGAAGGCTTCAGCACGAGCGGGATCTCATAGAGATCCGAGGTGAAACTGCTGCTCATCAAAAAGGCGATGTAGGCCCCGATGCCCCAGCCAAAGGGCTGCGCGATGAGCGCGATCAGCATCATCTCACCCACGAGAATATAGGACACATCCCCACGCCCAAATCCCAGGATGCGCAGGCTGGCCAGTTCGCGTGCGCGTTCGGACAGTTGAATGCGCGCGGCGTTGTAGGTGACACCCACGGTGATCAGGATGGCAATGCCGATGTAAATCGTGTTCATCACCACGATGTTTTCCTCGATCGTGTCCTGAAACGAGCGCCGGTTTTCGTTCATCTCGACAATACCGGTGATCTGGGGGGTGTCCTTGATAACAGCGTGCAGCGCGTCCAGTTCACTGTCATCGACCGTGATGTTGACGCTTGAGACCCGCGGGGTCTGCCGGAACAGCGTATTCATGGCCTCAAAATCCATGTAGGCACCCAGTCCGAAATGAAGCTCGACCAACTCCGTCACTTTCACCTGATAGGTCTCGCGCCGTCCGGTCAGGAATTCGACCTCCAGATCCGCGCCCGGTTTGATGTCGAGATGCGCGGCAAGCCGTTCTGACAAGACGATCCCACCGGGCGGCACATTGAGTTGTTGACCATGTGCATCCAGAACGCGGCTCAGATCGGTGCCGGGGGGCCGGGCGTCCACCGCCGCGCGTTTGCTCAGATGCCCGTGGCGCAGGATGGCGGTGTGAAACTGTTGCGGTTCTGCTTGCAACACACCGGGCAAGTTGCGCACGTCTTCAACAGCGGCCAGCGGGACATCCTCGGCAAACAGCAGCATCGCATCCTGTCGGTTGGTTTGGTAAAAGGCGAAATCGACAATCTCGTCCAGAGCATCGTTGATAAAGGTCGCCGCGATGACAGAGGCCACGGCCAGAGCAAGACCCAGCGACGTCAGAAAACCGCGCAACGGCCAGCGCAGCAAGGACCGTAAGATCATCACGGTCGATTGCGCAAGCCGCATGCGCGCCATGGCTTCATCTATGAATGATCGCTTGAACCGGGGCGGAGCAGGGGGTTGCATCGCGATGGCCGGTGCAAGCCTGGCCGCCTTGATCGCGGCGTGCGAGGCGCCAAGGCAGGTGGTCGTGAGGCCGGCAAGACCGGACAGCGCATAAACAAAGTAGGACACACTGAAGATGACATACGGGAAATTGAAGAAATCGGCATACTGGGCGGCGGTTGAGCGGGCCAGCATCGTACCCGCGACCCAACCCAAAGCGACACCCACGATGGCAATCAACCCCGCCAACATCAGGTAGTGCAGACAAATCTCGACATTTGAATACCCAATGGCCTTGAGCAGGCCGATCTCGCTGCGCTCCAAGGCGATGATCCGGCTCATTACCATGCTGACCAGAAAAGCGGCGATACCGAAGAAAATGGGCGGCAGGATCATCGCCATGCCTTCAAGCTGATTGATCTCGGCTTCCAGAAACGCATCCGATGTCTGGGTGTCACGCCCGTAGGCCCCAAGTCCGCCATAGGGTTCCAGCAAGGTATCAAGCGCGTCAATCACGGGCTCTGGCTGTGCCTTGGGCAGCAACGACAACGAGATGTCGTTGAAAGCGCCGGTCATGTCAAAAGCGGCAGCGGCGGCCGTCTCGGACATCCAGACGATGCCAAAAGCCGCATTGTCCGGCATCAACCCGCCCGGCCCAATGGTATAGATGAATTCTGGCGACAACACGGTGCCCACGATGACCAGTTCCCGCTTCTGACCTTTCAGATTGGCGCTGAACCGGCTGCCGGGCACGAACCCGTGTTCCTCGGCGAAGGGCGCGTTGACCAAAACCTCGCGCGTGCTTGCCGGGGCCGGATACCGCCCCGACACCAACAGCGGCACATTCAGCACCGGCTCGGACGTTTCGGGCAGGGAAATGATGTGCCCCACGGCCGTGCGCGCATATCCCGGGACATCAAGGATCGCGAATTCCGATATGCGCCCCTCAACGCTGCGCACACCTTTAATGCGTTCAATCTCTGACAAGATCGACAATGGTGCGCGGGTTGCATGCGCAAAGACATCCGCAAAGCGATTGCGTTCGTAATAGGCAGCGCGCGTGTCCGACAGCGCCTTGTGCATCCCCACCGAGGTGAGCAAGATCGCAACACCGCAGGCCAGCACAAGGGCAATGGCCAGCGCCTGTATCCAGAGCCGCTTGAAATCTCGCAGAAGCTTTTGATCAATGGCTTGCATCAGATCTCACCACGCGATCTCGGACGGGGCAAGACGTGTCTCATTCACCTGCGTTTCGCTGATCTTGCCGTCCTGGAAAAAAATCACCCGATGCGCCATGCGCTGAATTTCAGCGTTGTGGGTGATCACCACCGTGGTCGTGCCGAAGCGTTCATTGATGTCGCGCAGAACCTCCAGCACCTGCACGCCAGTCGAACTGTCGAGCGCGCCCGTGGGCTCGTCGCAGAGCAGGATCTGCGGGCGTTTGGCGATGGCACGTGCGATGGCGACCCGCTGCTGTTCGCCGCCCGACATCTCGGATGGAAAATGGTTCATGCGCTTGCCCAATCCCACCAGATCCAGCGCCTCCTCGGCGCGCATCGGGTCGGGTGAGACATCTGTCACCAGCTGCACGTTCTCTCGTGCTGTCAGGCTGGGCACGAGGTTATAGAACTGAAACACAAACCCCACATGATCGCGCCGGTAGCGCGTCAAGCCCCGGTCGGACATGTTCGTCAGTTCGGTATCGGAGAACCAGACCCGCCCGTCCGTCGCATGGTCCAACCCGCCGAGGATGTTGAGCAATGTGGATTTGCCGCTGCCGGAGGGACCCAGAAGAACGGTCAATTCACCCTTGTACAGCGCCAGATCGACCCCCGCGAGGGCGTAGACCTTGACGTCGCCGGTTTCGTAAACCTTCGTGATGCCTTCGGTTCTGAAGATGATGTCTGGCACAAGGCTCTCCTGTTGGCATCCGTGATACCGGCGCGGGGCCAAGCCCGATTGAGCGACATCAATCGCTCATTGCCAAAAGTCTCTGGGTTTCCAGATCACTCAGGAAATGGGTTATGATGTCCTCTTCCCTGTCAGTGTTCTCATCGGAATTGGACAAGCATGCAGTCGCCGTGAGAGGTCGCCCCAGATCAGCAGAGGCCACTGCGAAGGCTTTGGTGGCAGGAGAGGGCGCACCGCTTGTCAGAAAGAGCGAAACAGACCCCGGATAATTCACTATGGATTGCAACATCGCGCGCAGTGGAATGGCGGGATAGGACGTCCAGACAGGTCCACACAAGACAACACGTTCAAAGCCCGAAAGCGACGGAAGCGGCGCGTGATACCGTGCGGTGTCCTGCCTTAAACTGTCATACCCCGCGCGCGCATAGCCAAACACGCCCTTGGCATATCTGGGGGCTGCAAGCTCAAGAAACTCACCCTTCAGGTCGCGCGCAAGGCGGTCTGCCACCCGCCTCGAATGGCCTGAGCGGGAATAACAGACGATCGCCGCGGTCATCTTTGCGCCTCCTGTTTCGATATCCATTCGATGCAACGGAACCGCCCGCCCGGATTGACAAAGATCAAAGGGCGTTTCGACACGAAGGGTATGATGCATTTAGGAGGACAAGACCGGTGTGCCGTTTGATGGATCATCCTTTGACAGGTGAACCTGGCCACCCCGCACAGTTGCCTTGCTGCAGATCACGTACTAGGAGCGGCGGGGCATGTGGCAGTGCAACCGGTGGCCTTTGGCAAACCAATACACATGTCATGAAAGGACTATGAGATGACTGCAAATCTTGGAAACCTTGATCGCCTGCTTCGCGCCATTGTCGGCCTTGCCATGATGATCGCGCCTTGGCTCAACATGCCCGCGATATGGTCCAACGCGCTATTTGCCTACGGCAGCATGGCCGTGGGTCTCGTGCTGTTTCTGACGGCGATTTTCCGGTTTTGCCCGCTCTACCGGCTTGTCGGCCTTTCAACCTGCAAGTTTTGAAGGATGGAGACGGAATTCACACCCTTCGCCTCCTTGGCAGGCGGCGTGCTCATTGGTCTTGCCGCGGTCTGCCTGATGCTCTTGCGGGGTCGCATCATGGGGGCCACTGGTGTCCTTGCCGGTGCGCTGATGCCCGCCAGCCTGCATGACTGGACGTGGCGTGCTCTGCTGCTCTTGGGCATGGTCCTGGGGCCTTGGATCTATTTTGCAGCTGCGGGTCAGTTGCCCGTGATTGAGGTGCCTGCCTCCACGCCCATGTTGATCTTTGGCGGTGTGCTCGTGGGCATCGGCGTGACGCTGGGCAGTGGGTGCACCTCCGGCCACGGTGTCTGTGGCCTCGCCCGTCTGTCGCCGAGATCCTTTGCGGCGACAGGCACGTTCATGCTCACAACTGCGGCAACCGTCTATGTGCTGCGCCATGTTGTGGGAGGCTGATCCATGCGCAGCTTGCTGACATTTCTGGTGGGTATCGTATTTGGCACGGGCATTGCTTTGTCCGGCATGGCAAACCCGGCCAAGGTGATCAATTTCTTCGACCTCGCAGGTCACTGGGATCCAAGCCTTGCTTTCGTCATGGGCGGTGCGGTGATGACGACCTTTATTGGCTACCGCTTGGTGTTGCGGCGGCCCGCCCCGGTGTTTGAGCCGACATTCGATATCCCCCAAAACCGCAAACTCGACGTGAAACTGCTTTGCGGCGCCGGCATCTTCGGCATTGGCTGGGGGATCGCGGGTTTTTGCCCCGGGGGCGCGTTGCCGGCGTTGGGCACTCTGCATCCGCAAGTGGTTGTCTTCGTCGCAGCGCTGATCGCAGGGATGCTTCTGGCTCGCGTCCTGCTGGCCCGTGTCGCGGCCCGGACGGCCCAACCTGCCGAATAGACATCCGTGGTTTCGTCCTGCGTTTTTCGACCCACGGCGCGGCTGCGTTGATCCTGATCAATTCATTCAGGTGCCTCTGGTTTAGTCATGTGTCAGTCAAAAGCGTAAGGACACACCATGCCGGACCTGAACCACTACAAGAAGATCATCCTGGACCGCCTGCAGGAACTTGACGTGCGGCTTCACGACGTCGATCACGAATTGGGCGAGCCAAAATCCGGAGATCTGAACGAACAGGCCATCGACATCGAAGATGATGAGGTGCTTGAAGGGCTGGGTGCTGCTGCCCAAAAGGAAATCGCGTTGCTCACCCTGGCTCTGAAACGGATCAGGGATGGCAGCTAAGGCATCTGCCAAAAATGCGGGAACACCATCTCGGATGCCCGGCTTGAGGCGGTTCCCTACGCGCCGCTGTGCAAGACCTGTGCGCAGGCGGCCTAGACGCTTCGTCTGACGGCCCAAAGGGTGGCCATAGGGCCGATCAGCTCAAAGATCACCGTGGTGCCAATCGTCAGACTGATGATCTCATCTTTCCAATGGGGCAACACCTGTCCTGCAATCAAAGCCATGCCGATGGCGACCCCCGCCTGTGGCAGAAGGGCAAACCCGTAAAGATGCCGCGTTGTCGAAGGACCCCCCGCCGACATGGCTCCGATCCAGCCACCAAGCAGCCGCGCCGCGCCACGCAAAACAACCAAAGCCAGGCCCAACAGCCCCACTGTGCCCAGAACCGCCAAATCGAGGGATGCGCCCGCCAGGATGAAGAACATAACGAAGAACGGCCAGCGGATGTGTTCGATCTCGTGAAAGGCGCGGCTGTGATGGCGTGCAAGATTGACAATCAGCGCCCCCGCCACGATGCCCGCCATCAGAAAAGACACCTCGAACCAAAGCGCCAGACCAGCGATCAGAAACACAATCGCAAGCGCTTCGATTTGCAGCGGTTCGCCTTCGGTAATACGCCCTGTGAGAAACGCGGCTGGCAGTCCGATGATACCGCCCAAAAGCAGTGCACCGCCGATCTCGTAGAGGGCGGGCAGGGCGATGGGATCACCCTGACCGGACAGATGATCGGCAAAGCTCAGGCACAGACTGAACACCAGAAGGCCCCACAAGTCGTCAATGGCGACAATGCCCTCCACGGTCTGCGTAAATGCGTTGGTGACACCGCTTTGCCGGATGACATCAAGCGTCGCCGCAGGCGCGGTCGCTGTCGCAATGCTGGCCAGGACAAGTGCGAGCGCAAATTCCACACCCACAAAGGTCAAGCCAAG
>JBCBWJ010000012.1:0-15589 GCA_039817165.1 Pseudomonadota bacterium
ATCGGCAATCATCGACGCGTCAAGCGGCAGCAAAGCGACAGTTTTTGGTGCCTGCATCCCGCCTTCTTTCCGCGCGAAATAGGCAAGGGAAACCGATATCTCATGTGGTCGATTGTCCTGTCTTAGGATATCCAGTTTCTGCGTTAGGAGGTTTGCAAGCCGCCCGATCCCGTCCACAGAAGCAGGCGGAAAGAACGCCTTTTCGACCTCAAAGCCCTGATCCGCCAACGCATCCGCCATCTGTGCACCGACGCATAGGACAGTCGTTTGTGCGCTGATGTGTTGCCCGACGTGGCCCGCAAGCGCCTCGTTATAGTTTCCGCACAACCCATGGTCGGATCCGAACACCACCATCACCTGCGCAGCACCATCTGGTTGAGCCAGAGTGATCGGCCCTGATTGCGACATGAAGGCATGCAACCCCTCCAGCACCGTTTCGTGATAGGCCGCGATAGCACTGGCTGCGCGTTCATACGGGGCGGAATTGATCACCGACAGCGTCTTCATCGTGTGCACGACACTGCGGATACCCTGCATGCTGGTCGTGCGGCGGATGAGCGATTCAAGAGTTTGCGCCATCGCATGCCCCCAAAGCTGCACGCGCCCGTTGTCCAAGGGCAGCCATTCGCGCGCGGGCATCGTCGTCAAACGGCGCATTTTGCGCGATCTGTTGTGTGATATCTTCCAGCTCTCGTGCGGCCGCCGTGCGCAGATTTACCATCACCTTGGTTGTATCTGCCTCGTTCAAGCCGTCGAACTGGCCATCCATGGCGGCCACCAAAATCGCCAGTTGTTCAATAGCCGGCAGGGGATCGCGCTCGGCTTGCCGCAAGGACGCCCGGACAGCTGCCCCCCGCATCAGCCGTGCACGGGTCGCATCATCCAGCCGGGTGCCAAAGCGGGCAAAGTCTTCAAGCTCTTCAAACTGGGACAGGGTCACGCGCAGATTGCCTGCCACGGATCGAAACGCTTTGCTTTGGGCCTTGCCGCCCACTCGGCTGACCGAGACGCCCAAATCGACCGCCGGAAACTGGTTCTTTCGCACAAGGCGGGGGGACAAATAAATCTGCCCGTCGGTGATCGAAATCAAGTTGGTCGGAATATAGGCGGACAGGTTTTCGGCCTGCGTTTCGACCACCGGCAACACGGTGATCGACCCGCCGCCCACAGCATCGGTGAATTGACCCGCACGTTCCAGCAGCCGCGCGTGAATGTAGAAGATATCGCCGGGAAACGCCTCGCGCCCCGGCGGGCGGCGCAGTAGCAACGACAGTTCGCGATAAGAACGCGCATGATGGGTCAGATCATCCAAAACCACCAGCACGTCACGCCCCTGCCCTGCATAGTATTCAGCCATTGTGAGCGCAGCATAGGGTGCGACATAGGCCAGCCCTGCCGCATCTTCATCCCCCGCCGACAGTATGATCGTGCGGGCCATCATGTCGCCTTGTGTGATCGCGCCGATCACCTTGGCCACTGCGTCACCACGCTGGCCAATGGCGCAATAGATACAGATCACATCGGTGCTTGCCTGGTTCAGGATCGCATCCACAGCCAGCGAGGTCTTGCCCGTCTGTCTGTCCCCGATCACCAGCTGCCGCTGCCCTAACCCAACCGGCACGGCGGCATCCACGACCTTGATACCCGTCGCCAACGGTCGGGAAATGGCCTTTCGGTCCAAAATTTGTGGCGCTTCAGCCTCGACTGGTCGCATGGTCTTGGCCGAAATGGCCCCTTTGCCGTCCTGCGGATCACCAAGGGCGGTAACGACGCGGCCAAGCAGTTCGGGTCCGACCGCGGCACTTACGACCGTGTGGGTGCGAAACACGGGCGTGCCAACTGCTACACCGTCAGAAGGGCCAAGAAGGACAACACCCAAGCGACCCGGCTCCAGATCAAGAACAATGCCCTGTACGCCATTCTCAAAACGCAACAGCTCGTCGGACAAGGCCCGTTCGAGCCCTGTCACCACGGCAATCCCGTCGGCTACTTCGGCCACTTGCCCAATCTCGCTCAATCGGGCGGCGGGCGCAGGCGTGTTCAGCAGAGCCTGCACAAGACCCTGCGGGTCTGCACCTGTTTTGGCGGCATCAGTGTTCATAAGAGTGCGCTTTCATGTCCGGGTTCTTGGCCAGTTGGTCAGTGATCATCGCGTCCAGCCCGTCGATGTAGGACGCGGTTGTCCAGTCCACCTGCGCCCCACCCACGCGCAATACCAACCCCGGCGGCTGCTGTTCATCCGTCTCGAACCACACCGCAATATCGGGCAACAGTGTCTTTATCTCTGCGGTCAAAGCGTCTTGTGTCACTTTCGGCAATGGGTCCCGGCTGGTGATGACCGCGCCGGATGCCTGCCCAGCCGCGTGGGTTAGGTCTTTGACCATCGGCTTGATCTGTTGCACCAGATGATGCGCCATTCGCGCTTCCAACGTCTCGTCCGCGAGGTCATTCAGCGCTTTGCGGGTCAGGGACAACAAGGCTGCCGCCCCGGCGTTATGCAATTTGGTGGCATAATCTTGCGCCTGAGCGTCCAATTGAGCCTGCCAAGTTGCTTGCTCTAAGTTCATTTTCTCGTGCGCATCGGCAAGCAAGGCATCACGCTGTTCTTCGGCTTTCTTTCGGATCGTTTCCGTCATCTCCGACTGCGCGACATTCAAAGCCTGGACCTTGTTATGGTATTCCAGCTCGGTCGCCTCAGCCTGATCCTTGGCTTTCACCGCCACTTGCATCCTGTTGGTGATCTCAGCCTCGCGGGCATGGATGCCATCGAGAATAGGGCGATACAGGAACCGCTTCAAAAGCCAGACCAACACCAAAAAGTTGGCGATCTGAGCCGCAACCGTGATCCAGTCGATAGACATGGATCAGTTCCCCGCTGTCTGCGCCGCTTCCAACGCGGCGGTCCAGAACGGGTTCGCAAACATCAGAATCATTGCAACAACAAAGCAGTAGATTGCTGTGGATTCGATCATGGCGAGGCTGACGAACAACGTCCGGGAAATGGTCGGGGCGGCATCTGGCTGCTGCGCGATGGCACTCAGCGCGGTTGAGGCCGCGCGGCCCTCACCGAGGGCAGGACCAATGGCCCCGAAGGAAACGGTAAGTCCGGCCGTGAAGATCGAGATGGCGGCAATAATAGCAAGTTCGGTCATGGGATATCCTTTTGAATTCTTGAGGGAGGTGCGGTGGCGCTGGAGATGTAAACTGTCGCCAAGATCGCAAAGATATAGGCTTGGATCATGCCGGTCAGCAGGCCGAGCACATCCATCACGACTGGAAAGAAGAACGGCGCAACCGTCAGCAAAATTGCGGCAATGACCGCCCCACTCATGATGTTGCCGTAAAGACGGATCGCCAGCGATATGCCGCGCGAAAACTCAGAAATGATGTTGAAGGGCAGCATAATGACCGAGGGTTCCAGATAAGTCTTGAGATACCCGCCAAGGCCCCGACTGCTGATGCCGAACAAAGGCACGGCAATTAGCACAGACAGAGCAAGCGCCGTGGTAGTGGACAGCGACGATGTGGGAGGCTCGAACCCGGGAATTACCAGAAGCAGGTTCGATGCTGCGACGAACAGAAACAGGGTTCCGGCATAATAAAGAAGATGGCGCGACGGGCCTTGGCTGATCTCTTCGATCTGGCCCTGAATGCCCTGCACGATCACTTCGAGCGCTGTGCGCCAGCGATTCGGTGGCACGTCGGGGCGCAGATTGCGGGTGATCAGGATTGACGCGACGGTTAACAGAGCCATCACGATCCACGTATAGAAAACGGTCGCGTTGATGGGCACGCCCCACGCGCTGAACATGATGGTGTCATCGGGTGACAGATTCACGATGCACCTGCCTTTGGGATACCCGCGCGGGCAAACGTTGTGGCGATGAAGCGCGACACAAGGAAGGCTGTCGCATAGCCAAGCTCGGCCAAGGGCCCGCCCTGTGCCAAGACGATCCAGCCCACGCCAAGCAAGGCCGCGATCCGCATCGCTGCACTGAGCGTCAAAAGCGGGATGGGATTTTCGCAGCGCAGGGCATGTCGCATCGCGAAAGCAAGCCCGGCAAAGAAAAACGCGCCCATCACAAGGCCTATCGCGCCGCCTGCCCCGAGCGCGGCCCAATTCACGACGATCATTTGTCGCCTCCTTCTTTGTTGATCCACGATGCAGAAATGAACGCGCCAATTACGACGCCCCCCAGAATCAAGGCGATGGTCCAGGAAAACCCCTGCGGTGCGACCCGGTCCAGCCAAAGGCCCAGAAACGCACCACCAACCGTTGGCACGGCAATCGACCAACCGATCATTCCGAAAGTGCCGATACCGCGCAGCGGGCTTGGTCCCGGATTGTCCCGCGTCGATTTCATCCGCTTGGCCTGACGCGCAATGTCCTTGGTGGATTTGTCGGGGTCACGAGTCATAGCTCGGGCCTTTGTAGTTCGGCAAAGCGTCGCACCATGTCCGCCTCAAGCCGTGACAAAGCGGATCGCGCTTGCCGCTCTTCCTCATCCATCTGAGTGAAACTGGCCTGAACTGTCTCCTGCAAGCTATCCAGATCATCCCCGCGCACTCCGCGCAGGGCAGCCACGGTCACGTGACGGTCCTTCTTGACCAGCAACCCCTCGTCCAGACCAAAGATTTCTTCGCAGCCGTCCGCCATCCGCAATGTCATGACCGATGGCTTGAGAGCGGTTACAAAATCTCGGTGATTGGGGAGCAGGCCAAAAGCACCATTGACCGCAACACCGGTCAACCGCGTGGCACGCCCTTCGAAAAGGGTGCGGGTCGGTAGACGCAAAGTGACGGTCATGTCGGACGCCATGCTCATGGTTTCGCCTCCAGATCATCGAGGCCGCCAATCATGTAATAGGCGCTTTCCGGCAGATCGAACTGCGTCTGTTCAAGGATTGTCTCGCAGCCCCTGAGCGTGTCAGCAATGGGAACAAGCTTGCCTTCCATTCCGCTGAACGACCCGGTGGTGAAGAAAGGCTGCGTCAGGAACCGCTCCAACCGGCGCGCGCGGGACACGGTGGCACGGTCAGCCGAGGACAGTTCCTCAAGCCCCAGCATCGCGATGATGTCACGCAGTTCTTCATACTCGGCCAGCGTGCGGCGCACGGCACGCGCGATATCATAGTGGCGTTGTCCGACCACAGATGGCGTCAACATGACCGAGGCCGACGCCAGCGGATCGACCGCGGGATAGAGGCCTTCGCTCGCCCGCTTGCGGGATAGGACAACCGAAGCCGACAGATGCGAAAAGATATGCGCCGCAGCCGGGTCGGTGAAGTCGTCAGCAGGGACATAAACCGCCTGGATCGAGGTGATCGCGCCTCGCTTGGTTGAGGTGATCCGTTCTTCCAACCCCGCCAATTCGGTGGCCAGTGTCGGTTGATAGCCCACGCGGCTTGGCATGCGCCCCATCAGACCCGACACCTCCGATCCTGCCTGAACAAAGCGAAAGATATTGTCGATCAGCAACAGCACATCCTGGCCTTTGTCATCGCGGAAATACTCCGCCATTGTCAGCGCCGTATTCCCCACCAGAAACCGTACGCCGGGGGCTTCGTTCATCTGACCAAACAGCATCACAGTCTTGTCGCGCACGCCGGCCTCGCCCATTTCGCGGTAAAGTTCTTCTGCCTCGCGCGAGCGTTCGCCAATGCCGCAAAACAGACTGACGCCCTTGTGGTGCTGAACGGTGTTGTTGATCAACTCGGTAATCAGGACGGTTTTGCCCACACCCGCGCCGCCGAACAGACCGGTCTTGCCGCCCCGTTCAATCGGCGACAGCAGATCAATCGCTTTGATCCCGGTCTCGAGGATTTGTGCATGCAACACGCGGTCACTCAGCTTAGGTGGTGGACGGTGGATTGAGCGACGCTCGGGTGCCACAGGTGGCGCGCGCCCATCAATGGGCGCGCCAAAGACATCGAGCATCCGACCCAATACAGCGTCACCCACGGGCACTTGGATCGGACCGTCTGTCGCCGTGACACGCATACCCAGACCAAGCCCGCGCACCGGGGCCATCGCCATGGCCCGCACCACACCGTGACCGATCAATCCGGACACTTCGAGCGCGATTTCGCCCGCGTAAAGCAGGTCGTGAATCCGTGGGACGGCCCCGTCAAACACCACGTCAACGACCCCACCGCGAATGGCTGCGATGCGTCCATCGGTGCCTGTGTCAAGTTTCTCTGAAGTCTCGGTCTTCATCTGCTTAAGCTCTTTCCCGACACGCGAGTGCCCGCGGTGCCATCAAGGAGCGCCTGCGCGTCAGCCAAACGCCCGATGCCCGCAATGCCGCAGCGATCTGCGAAATCACAGGCCGCAGCGAGTTTGGGGCCCATTGAGCCAGTCGGCATGTCAAGCGCACGGCCCTGATCGGGCGTCAGATGATCCAACGCCTTGGCGGCATCGGTTCCAAAGCCCTCATAAACAGCGTCCACATCGGTCAGCAGCAAAAGCGCGTCCGCGCCGATATCAGCGGCGAGCAGCGCACTGGCGGCATCTTTGTCGATCACAGCTTCGACGCCGATCATGCTGTTGTCCGGTCGGCGCAAAACGGGGATGCCACCACCGCCTGCGCAGATCACGATGACATGTTGGTCAAGGAGCAATCGCAATACGCGTAGATCTGGGATTTCGATAGGCTTGGGGGAAGGCACCACGCGCCGCCAATACTGCCCGTCTTGTGCAATGGTCCAACCGGCTGCTTCGGCGCGCGCATGGGCCTCTTCTTCGGAATATACGGGGCCGACAAATTTGGTTGGCTTACCAAAGGCAGGATCGCGGGCATCCACAACCACTTGGGTCAGAAGCGTTGCGACCGCATAATCGTGTCCAAGCTCGTTTTCCAGTTCCTGTTCGATCAAGTAACCGATCATGCCCTCGGTTTCGGCCCCCAACACGTCCAACGGATAAGCCTCACTCGGCTTGTAGGCCGCCCCCTGCAATGCCAACAGCCCGACTTGCGGACCATTGCCATGGGTGATGATCAACCGGTGCCCTGCCCGCACGATCTGCGCCAGCGCCTGAGCCGCGGTCCGCACATTCGCTCGCTGCGCCTGCGCCGTCAGGGGCTGGCCCCGCTGCAAAAGGGCGTTGCCGCCCACGGCTGCGACCACAAGCATCTCAGGCCCCCAAGGTGGCGACCAGAACCGCCTTGATGGTGTGCATACGGTTCTCCGCCTGATCAAAGACGATGGAGGCCGTGCTTTCAAAGACCTCCTCGGTCACTTCCATACAGTCCAGCCCGAACTCGGCTTTGATCTCGGCCCCGACCTCGGTTTCCGTATTATGAAACGCGGGCAGGCAATGCATGAAACAGGCGCGGGGATTGCCGGTTTTGGCCATGACATCTGCGGTGACCTGATAGGGCGTCAGAAGCTTGATCCGTTCGGCCCATTTCTCTTTGGGTTCGCCCATGGACACCCAGACATCGGTGTAGATGAAATCCACCCCTTTGACCGCAGCGTCGACGTCTTCGGTAAGGGTCACGCGCGCACCGGTCTCGGCTGCAATCGCTTTGGCTTCCTCAATGATTGCCGCAATCGGCCAGCAGGCCTTGGGCGCGCAGAGGCGCACATCCATGCCCATCTTGGCCCCACCAATCAGCAGACTATCACCCATGTTGTTGCCAGCATCACCCAGAAACGCATAGGCTACCTGATGCAGCGGCTTTTCCACATGCTCTTGCATGGTCAGGAAATCAGCCAGGATTTGGGTCGGGTGAAACTCGTTGGTCAGCCCGTTGTAGACAGGCACGCCGGAGAACTCGGCCAGTTGGTTGACGACATTCTGACCAAAGCCACGATATTCGATCGCGTCATAGATCCGGCCCAGCACACGGGCGGTATCCTTGACGGATTCCTTGTGGCCGATATGCGAGCCTGTCGGCCCCAGATAGGTCACACGCGCGCCCTGATCATAGGCGGCCACCTCAAAACCCACTCGGGTACGGGTGCTGTCCTTTTCAAAGATCAGCGCGATGTCCTTGCCTTGCAGCTTTGGCACCTCAGTCCCGGTGTATTTTGCCACCTTCAAATCAGCGGCTAATTTCAGCAGGAAGGCAATTTCGCGGGGTTGAAAATCCCGTAGGGTCAGAAAATGTCGGTTTTTCAGATTGTAAGCCATTGGGGTCGCCTTTCGGGGTCAAATGGGATCGCGCAGTGTGGGGCAGCTCATGCAATGACTGCCACCACGCCCGCGCCCCAGCTCGGCGCCAGGGATGGCAAGCACCTCGATACCCGCCGCCTTAAGCGCAGCGTTGGTGTCGTCGTTGCGGTCGTAGCCGATGACGACGCCGGGGCGCAGGGCCAGCACGTTGTTACCGTCGTTCCACTGTTCGCGTGCGCGCTCTTCCTCGGTGTTGCCACCGGTCGGCACGATCTGGAGGCTCTTGTACCCCAGTACCTCGGCCACGATGTCGAAGATCGGGCGCGGATCGTGGCGGAATTGCAGAGGTGCGGGGCCGTCACCGGGGGAGAGGTCATAGCAGACCAATTCATCTGCAACCTCTTTGAAAGTCGTGACCACGTCCCCGCCACACAGGGTGAACACAGTATCAAGATGCATCGCGGCACGCGATTTTGGAATGGCGAAGGCGAGGACCCGCTCGGCCACGCCGGTATCGAACAGCGCCTCGGCCAATTGCCCCACACCTTGGGGGGATGACCTCTCGCCCATACCGACCAGAACCGTGCCGTTGCCAACGGGCATGATGTCGCCGCCCTCTACAGTCGCCAGCCCATGGTCCAGCGTCGGATCGCCCCAGTGTATGGTTGTACGGCCCGCAAAGTTGGGGTGGAATTTGTAGATCGCAGTGTTCAGCAGTGTTTCAGGACGGCGCGCGGGCCAATACATCGGGTTGACCGACACACCACCGAATATCCATGCGGAATTATCGCGGGTGAACAGCGCGTTGGGCAGGGGCGGCAGGACAAAATCATGAAACCCCAGATAGCTGCCGAACAAGCCAGCCGGTTTGAACGGCAGATCATCGACCGCAAGTCCGCCTGACAGGTAGTCAGCCAGTTGGGCACCCGGCAATTCATCCATCCAAGCGCGCAGCTCTGACATCATGCCAACGCCGATCTGGTCCGGCGTGATCCGGTGGTCCAACACCCAATCTCTCGCCTTGGGAATATCCAGCGTTTCAGCCAACAGATCGTTGACGTCCAGCACCTCCACGCCTTCGTTGCGCATAGTGCTGGCAAAGACATCGTGGTCTTTTTGGGCCTGCTTGACCCAGAAAACGTCGTCAAAAAGCAGGTCTTGGCAATTGGCGGGCGTCAAACGACGGTGCGCCAGACCAGGGCGGCAAACAACGACTTGCCGCAGTTTCCCGGTTTCGGAATGAACTCCCAAGGCTTGATCAGTCATTCTGAGTTCCTTTCTTAAAGATAAGCTGAAATGCTGAGCGCCGCGCTGATGAAGACGATGAGGATCAACAACAGCGGCCAGATGAAGGCCAGCCAGCGGTCATAGGACACGCGCCCGATGGCGAGGCCACCGATGACAACCGCGAAGGTCGGATTGATCAGGTTCACCAGCCCATTTGCAGATTGGTAAGCGGTCACAACAAGCGAGCGTTCAACGCCCGCAAAATCCGCGAGCGGCGCAAGGATCGGCATCGACAGGACGGCCAGACCAGAAGACGACGGCACGAAGAAACTCATGCCTACCTCAATCCAGAACATCAGATTGATGAAGGCCAGATCACCCAGACCACCAAGCGATTGCTCTGCACTGTGCAGGATCGTATCAGCGATCAAGCCGTTTTCCATGATGACAACGATTGCACGCGCCAAACCGACCACAAGCGCCACACCAAGAAGATCACGTGCGCCATCAATGAAGTTGCCGGTTAGTTTCTTTTCACCCATACGCGCGATGAGGCCGATCAAAATGGCCGATCCAAGGAACAGCGCACCCATCCGGGCCATCCACCACCCCTGCGAGGACACACCCCAGATCATCACCGCAAAGGTGAGGCCAAAGATGATCAACACAACAGTTTGGGTGCCGGTCAGATCCGCAGCTTCGTCGGCTTTCTTGCGGTCCTTGAGAAAGATGGCACGATGCGCCCCCAACTGTTTCGCCACAACAGACCGCGAGGGGTCCGCCTTGACCCGGCGCGCGTAGACCATCACGTACGCCGCACAGATCAAAAGACCGCCGATCAACAGGACAAATCGCAATGCCATTCCGTCGGTAAAGAGAATGCCCGCAGAGTTGGCCGCAATAACTGTGGCGAAAGGGTTTATCGTAGACCCCAGAACACCAATGCCCGCCCCGACCAGGATAATCGCGACCCCGGTGACTGCGTCATATCCTGCGGCAATCATCACCGGGATTAAAATGGCGTAGAAGGCCAATGTCTCTTCGGCCATGCCGTAGGTTGTACCACCCAGCGCAAAGAGCGACATCATGATCGGAATCATCCAGATCTCGCGCCCTTGAAGCCTGCGCATCACCGTCCGAATACCTGTATCAATGGCACCGGTCGCATTCACTATGCCCAGAAAGCCCCCCAGAAACAGAACGAACAGTGCCACATCAATCGCGTTTGCCGCATAACTGTCCGGGTCGTAGAACCCGGCCCCCGGCGCCAGCATGACATCAAAAAATCCCTGCGGATTTGATGCGACCTCTTGGTATGTTCCCGCAACGGCGATCTCTCGGCCAACGGTGTCATTCATCACCCGGTCATAGCTCCCCGCAGGGATGATCCACGTCAGCGCAGCCACCAGAATGATAAGCAAAAACAAAATGGTGTACGCAGTTGGAAACCTGGAACTGGTTTGCTCTTCCGGGTTTGCTAAGTCTGGCGAGTCATCTTGCATAATCTCTCTCCCGTAAGCCTTAGACCAGCGAGCATAAAAGGCCACTGATCCGCTTTTGCACTGGGGGAGAGTCTAGCGATTGCCTGTCGTCACGATTGACGTGCGTCAATAGGCGGACAGGCGGCGGCGAAGTTTAGGATTAGGCCGCCATGGTTTGTCGAAACCGCATGAGTGCTATCGTGAAAAAAGCGATGCTCAGTCCAGTCATCACAACCATATCCAGCCAAACAGTCTGCAAACCTGCGCCACGATAAAGAATGGCTTGCGAGAAAGCGACGAAATGCGTTGAAGGGGATATTTGCATGACATTCTGCAACCAAACGGGAATGCTCTCTATTGGCGTGGTGCTGCCAGACAGAAGGTTCATTATGACGAGAATGGGGAGCGCCAACAGGCCAAACTGAGGCATGGAAGTTGTAAAGGTCGCCAATAGAATACCCAATCCGGTGACGGACACGAGGTAAAGCACAGTTCCCGCCACGAACAGAGTAATGGAACCCGCAACCGGCACGCCCAGAATGCCCTGAACCACCAACCAAAGAGACAAGACTGCACCGATGATGATGGCCAGACCATTGGCCCAAATCTTGGCCAGCATGATTTCGGACGGCGTGACCGGCATGACCAGTAGATGCTCAATGGTTCCGTGTTCACGTTCCCGGATCAGGGCAGCACCGGTCAGCAGAACAGACAAGATCGTGATGTTGTTGATGACCTGCATCACGGATGAAAACCACGTCGATTGCAAATTGGGGTTGAACTGCGCCGTGACGATCAGATCGATGGGCAAACTGCTGGACGTATCGTCGCCTGCGACAAATTTTGTGATTTCGGCAGTGATTATTTGCTGAAGAAAGACCGATCCATTCCCCGCTTGCACCATTGCAGTTGCATCGACGTTGAGTTGCAGTGACGGCTGAAGACCGGCCAGCACATCTGCCTTGAAACGGGGCGGGAAAGACAGCACAAAGACATAGTCGCCGTTGTTCATAACGCGGTCGATATCTGATGCGGGAATCATTTGGGGGGTGTCGAATTCCGGTGGCAGAATGGCTCCGACAATCCGCCCGGTCAGTTCAGACTGGTCCATATCCACATAGGCTACAGACGCATTGAGGACTTCTAGTTTTGCGCCGGTCGCAACCGCATAAACCGCAAAACTGAAGATATAGGCAATCAGCAGAAGAAGTACCGGATCAGCACGAAGGCTGCTCAGCTCTTTCAGGCCAAGTCTATATACATTGTTCAGCCACTGCATCCTCTCAAGCCTCTTGTTTTGTGAGCGCCAGGATCGACACCACAATGAAAAGGACGTCAAATCCTGCCAGCTCAAGGTGACTTTGCCACAGCTCAGTAAAGCCAAGACCCTTGGTGAACGTGCCGACGCTGATCTGTTGATACCATCCCGATGGGAAGCTTAGGCCAATCAACCGGCCACTGCCTGACAGCGAAGACACTGGAACCAGAAGCCCTGAAAAATTAACCCCGGGATGATGGCAATGATTGCCGATGCAAAGGTGGCCGCAACCTGTGTCTTTGTGAAGGTTGAGATCAGGACTCCAAAACCCGTGGTCGCAAAGACATAAAGAAACGTACCGACCAAAAGCGCCAGACCTGGCCCCTTCAAGGTCACATTGAAGACGCCGTAGGCGACGATCATCAGTGTCACAAAGCTTAGCATTGCGATCACAACGTAAGGCAGTTGCTTGCCGATCAGGAATTCCGCCCGCGTAACGGGCGTGGACCGGAAATTTGCGATTGAGCCGGTTTCTTTTTCCCGAACGACGCCCATCGCTGCCATCATGGATGGAATGAGCACAAGCATCAGCATGATCACCGATGGCACC
Organism: Pseudomonadota bacterium; assembly: GCA_039817165.1. Taxonomy (GTDB): domain Bacteria; phylum Pseudomonadota; class Alphaproteobacteria; order Rhodobacterales; family Rhodobacteraceae; genus Roseovarius. The sequence goes on from JBCBWJ010000012.1 coordinate 12,695, forward strand.
ATGGCAACAACACTCTTAAACGCTTGATTATACCGAAAACGGGTTTCGATATTTACAACACTGGTGTCGATCACCTCACCATAGTTGCGTTCAATTTGATCCGACATATAGGACTGGGCCAGCCCCAGCAGATAGCCCCGTGTGGTTTCTGCCCGGAACGGCATCGCCGCATGCACCTCGGGAAGCTCGCCTCGCAAGAGCGATTTACCAAAATCGGGCGGTATCTCGATGGCAATCGCAATCTCTCCTGCGCGCAGACGCGCGTCCAGGTCCGCAGCACTTATCGCAGGATCCCGTTCCTCAAAATAGCGCGAGCCTGAGAACGCTTCGAGCAGAGTGCGGCTTTCAGCGGTCTGGTCCGAGAGTACCGCAAAGTGCGGGGCAGTTGCCGGTGGCATGGGTTGGTGGCAGTGTCATACCATGGATGCGTCGGAGCAAATCTATCAGTTGAAAGTTCGCCTTCTTGGGATCAGCCCAATGATCTGGCGGCGGGTGCTGGTGCCTACTTCGACGACGCTGCGCGAGCTGCACGGCATTGTGCAGGTGGCGATGGGTTGGGAAGGCATTCATCTGTTTCTTTTTGATGTTTATGCGGTGAGATATGGCTCTTTCGAGTTGCATGCCGCCGATCCTGATGTGCCGTTGCAGCTGTTTGACTTCCGCAAGAACGAACGGTTCTCGTACATCTACGACATGGGCGATCACTGGGAACACGAGATCCGCATTGAGGCGATCAACCCACCCCCCAAGAAATCCTATCCAGTCTGCATTGGCGGTTCCGGGGCCTGTCCGCCTGAGAACTGTAGCGGCCCACATGGATATCTTGAGCGTCGGGATGAGACGGAGAGTTACGACGCCTGGAGAGACATGGACATCATGACTGGCTTTCTCGCAGACGTTGTTGCAGCGGATGCTCCTGAGAGGGAGGTATCTGATTTTCTTAACGACGATGTCGAGGCTGCGATGGAGCGGATGATTGCCCGAAAGCCGTACATTGAGGGGAAGTTCTCGCGTGGTGATTTGAACAAGCGGTTCCGGGCCGGTGAGCACCGGGATCTGATGCACCAGCAGATGTGGTAGAGGGTGTCCAGAAAGGTTCGGTTACGGACAGGCGCTCCAGACCTGTCCTAAAGCTATATTGACGGCATATTGAACACGCCTATGATTCTGGACACCCTTTTCTTTACAGTGTGCGTCCATGTCCAGAACCTTTGCCTATAGCCGGGTCTCAACCACAGAGCAGACCCCGGAAAACCAGCTTCAGCAGATCGAAGCGGCGGGATTTAAAGTGGAACCGCATCGTATTGTTGCAGAAACCGTATCCGGGTCAGTGGCCATTGCGCGCCGCAAAGGGTTCGGCCGTCTGCTGGATAAGATGGAACGGGGCGATATCCTCATCGTGACCAAGCTCGACCGGCTTGGCCGGGATGCCGTTGATGTCAGCACCATCGTGGCCAAACTGGAAAAGCTGGGCATTCGCGTCCATTGCCTGGCCCTTGGCGGCGTCGATCTGACCAGTTCGGCAGGCAAACTGACCATGGGGGTGATCAATGCCGTCGCGCAATTCGAGCGCGATCTGCTGATCGAACGCACCCAGTCGGGTCTTGCCCGCGCCAAAGCGCAAGGCAAACCCCTCGGTAGACCAGCGGCACTGACGGTTGATCAACAAGCTCAGGTGCGTGCCCGGATCGCTGCAGGCGAGACGGTCTCGGCCATCGCACGCGACATGGACACAAGCAGACAGACGATCATGCGTGCAAGAGACGCGCAGACGACATAAAACCAAGCAGGCAGGAAAACACATGGACATCGAGATAACAGTCAAGATTACCGCGCCGGACGGCACGGCCCACACCGAACAGATTGGTACAATCACCAAGGCATCTGACACCATTGGTGAGATTGGCCTCTCAATCTCCGAGAGCAAAGAGCTGCTGTTGCATCTGCAGCAGGAAATCGTGTCTGCACAATGCATGGCATATTGCGCGACGCGCACATGCTGCCCGAACTGTGGCCGAAAACTTCGATGCAAGGGACGCAGCGACATCAGATACCGCACCGTTTTCGGCGATGTCACTGTTGCGAGCCCGCGTTTCTATCGCTGCCAGTGCCACGACGGCCCCGCCCAGACCTTCAGCCCGCTGACAGAGCTCCTGCCGGACCACGTCGCGCCGGAACTGCTATGGCTGGAGACGAAATGGGCTTCGCTGGTTTCCTTTGGGATTACGGCTGACATTCTGAAGGATATCCTGCCAATTGATGTTCGGCACAGCCCGGATACGACCCGCAGGCACCACGGTCGGGCCGCCACGCGGATGGAAGCAGAACTGGCCGAAGAACGGTTCAGCTTCATTGAGACCAGCGCTTGTCAGCGGGAACAGATGCCGAACCCAGAGGGGCCAATCACCGTCGGGATCGATGGCGGATACGTCCGATCCCGCGATGCCGGACAGTCGCATTTTGAGGTCACTGTGGGCAAATCGATCCCGACGGACCGGCCAAGCCGGTATCTTGGTCTCGTCCAGAGCCATGATGATAAGCCGAAGCGGCGGCTGCACGAGGTGTTGCAAGATCAGGGCTGGCAGGAGAACCAGCCGGTGACCTTCATGACCGATGGCGGCGACACCGTCATCAACATCGCTCAACACATGGCACCAGCGTCGGAACACATTCTCGACTGGTTCCACGTCACCATGCGGATCACTGTGATGCAGCAATACGTCAAAGGCCTGGCCCACCATAACGAGGAGGATGCCGAGAAGCTGGCCAGGTTGCTTCGCCAGATCAAGGGCTTCCTGTGGAACGGAAATCTGCATGATGGCCAACTGGTGATCGAGGATCTGGTCATGGACCTGGACGAGATCGAAACGGATTACGCCAGCATCAAGGCCCTGC
>JBCBWJ010000130.1:0-7201 GCA_039817165.1 Pseudomonadota bacterium
CCGAAAACTGACCCGAGTGTTTGGTCGCTCGGATCGTTTGCGTTCAATGGCTTTCAAGTCTCGACATATTTCGCAACCGATGCAGCAGCGCCATCGATCTTCCACGCGCTCATTCAATTTCTGAGAGACGAGCCACGAGCTGACCGCCTTGCCGTTCTGACGAATGATACCCGAGACACCACTGCTCTCGTCTTACCCCAACCGGGGCGCGTCGTGCCGCTAATTGAATGTGCTGAAATCAGTTCCGTAGGGCTGCTGCAACTCGATCGCGACTGGCTGGCGCGCCGCGTGCTGCTGCTGCGCTTGGCGATCGCGCTCACTCTGTGGGTTGGCGGGTAGAAATCGCTTCTCCACCAGACGGCAAAGAATTCAACGACATTGCGGTCGAGGCAGCCCATGGCTGATGCCGCTCGCGTCGCTGCCGCTATCCGCGAAGTCTTTGAACCGGAAGGCCCCCGCCCTCTTGCGCGAGTAGCGCCTGCCGCCGAGCCCTACCCGGTTGACTCGCTCGGCGATTTTCATGATGCGGTCTTGGCCATTCAGGAGCATACGCACGCGCCTACCGCGATCTGCGCGCAGGCGGTACTCGGCGCCTTGGCACTCGTCTGCCAAGCACATGCCGACGTGCGCCTGTCAACCGGGCAGGTGAAGCCGCTGTCGCTCTTTTTGTTAACGGTTGCGGCGTCGGGTGACCGCAAGTCCGCTGTCGATAGCCATGCACTGAAGCCCGTCTATGATTACGAAACGGCACTTTCAAAGGCCTTTCAACTGGAGCGCCAACAGGATGCGCGCGAGCTGGAAGCGTGGGAGGCGGACCGCTCAGTTTCAAAGGCTGCGGTGAAAACAGCGAAGGGCAAAGGCAAGACGGCTCAGGCTGGTGCCGAAGCAGATACCCGGTCGATTGCCGACGCCCCAACACCGCCTTGCTCAGCGCGGCCTATCGCGGACCTTCCAGAACCTCCAGATCTTTCAACAGATGACGGCGCTGGAAAACGTGATGGTCGGCGCGCATCTCCAAGAGCGGAGCTCGGTGCTGTGGGATCTCATCAACGCGCCACGAACGCGGCAGCGCAATCGGGACACTGAGGACAAAGCGCGCGTATTGCTGGAGCGGGTTGGAATGAGTGACGTCGCAGAGCGTCAGGCGTCTGCGCTCTCTTATGGCCAGTTGAAGCGCCTCGAAATAGCCCGTGCCCTTGCGTCACAACCGAAGATCCTTTTGCTCGATGAACCAGCGGCCGGGTGTAATGCCGTCGAAACGGAAGAGATTGACAATCTGATTGCGGAGATCGCACGCGAAGGCATTACCGTCATCCTCGTGGAGCACGATATGAAACTCGTGATGAAGATCTCGAATCATATTGTGGTTTTGGATTACGGTCGAAAACTCGCCGAAGGCACGCCTGAGGACTTGCGCCGCAACCCGAAAGTCGTTGAAGCCTATCTTGGCACACATGGTGGCAAGGAGGCGGCAAATGCTCTCGGTTGAGGGATTGAAAAGCCGCTACGGTCGGATCGAAGCGCTGCATGGTGTGAGTTTGACGGTCGCATCGGGCGAAATCGTCACTCTGGTTGGCGCAAACGGTGCCGGTAAGACGACGTTGCTACGCTGCCTGTCGGGGGTCCAACCCGTTCACGCGGGCGCAATAACATTCAAGGACAAAGACATTACGAAGACCCCGGCGCACAAGCGGCTGAGCCTCGGCCTTGCTCAATCACCGGAGGGGCGACAGATATTCACCAACCTGAGTGTCGAGGAGAACTTGCGGCTCGGGGCATTCAACTTCAAAGACGATCGGGTCGCCACCGATATGGATGACGCCTACGTCATGTTCCCGATCCTGAAGCAGAAGCGCAATCAGCAGGCCGGTGGTTTGTCCGGCGGCCAGCAGCAAATGCTGGCAATTGCACGGGCGTTGATGGGGCGTCCGAGTTGCCTATTGCTCGATGAGCCCAGCATGGGGCTTGCGCCGATCTTGGTGGACCAGGTTCTTGATGTCGTCAAAAGTCTGAAGTCGCGCGATGTGACGGTTTTCGTCGTGGAGCAAAACGCTTACGCCGCGCTTTCGATTGCTGATCGGGGCTATGTGATGGAAACGGGGCATATCGCGATGGAAGGCCCCGCCGCTGAGTTGATGGATGACCCACGTATTCGGGAAGCTTACCTCGGCGTCTGACTGCTAAGCTTGCAGCGAAGCGTTGGGCCTTGAAGGTTTTGTGGGTCGGGGCGTTCGATGACGTGGGGCAGAGTGGAAATGAATTCCGGCGATGTCCAATTCTGAATATTCAAACAACGATGAAGTTTTCGACTTGTCGAACTTGAACGCAACGGTACCGCGGCAAGTGTTCGCCTGATCAATCCGCTGCCCGCATCGCGACTCTGTAGGTGAGCATAGCCGGAGACGTGTCAAAGTTCGTTCAGGGGCACGAACGGTCGAGGTCAGGGTCGAAGGTCGAGCGCGTTGCGAAGCTTGTCCCGGATCTGTCGACACGGGCTTTTGATCAAACGTCATGAGCCCGCCTGCTAAGTTCAAAGCGCAAGCCGCCGACAAATCACGGGCCGCGCAATTGACCCGGGGGTCCGCATGACAAACCGCAGCAAATTGCAATCAGCGCACCGGTATCTCCGGACGATGACCCGCCGTGCCTCACTCGGGGCGCTTGCGGGTCTCTCCGCAACAGCCATGACAGGCGCCGCCGCGGCCGAAGGTGGTGCGGAAAGCACAAATCCGGCCGGAGCTGCAAGATCCGGTCAGCCGTCCAGCACTGACCAAGGCTACACGTATGTCCCACCGCGTGGCGGGACGAACTATGACTGGGGCAGCGACCACCTCTTCGTCAAAGTCTCAGCCGACGACACGAACGGCGCTTACACGCTGATCGAGGACAATCTCGCGTCCTCGTTTGCCCTTGGTCTTCATGTGCATCGTGAACACGCCGAGACGTTCTACATGTTGGACGGCAGCGTGGATTTTTTCATCGCGAACGAGTGGATCACGGTTGAGACCGGCGGAACGCTGCACATACCGCCCGGCATCCCTCACGCTGCGATGATGACACCGGGCGTCGCGCGCGCTCGTATGACGATGGTGTTCCAACCGGGTGGATTTGATCGTTTTCTGGCGGAGCTCGATGCGATGTCAGCGGCCGACCGCGCGGATAAAGCGAAAATGAAGGCGCTGAACGAGCGCTACGATTTCATCCCACTTGGCCCCGTGCCGAAGCGCACGTGAGGTTGGCTTTCGATCGTCCAACCTCGCATGCCGTCCGGTGGACAGCCCGAAGCAGACCGCCGAGCCTCTTCGGCTATGGGCCAGGAGGAGACTATGGGAGCGTACCGATTATCTGTATCATGATGGACGCAGGTAGTCGCTCAGTCCCGGCGTCGTTTGCTTTGGTATTTTTTCGAGTTCGCCTCAGCTGGCGACTTGCTCTTCGGCAATATCGATAAATGAGCGAACAAGGCGCAGATCGCATTTATCTGCCGGCGCGACGAGAAATGTTCGAAACACCTCCGACAATTCAGAAATAGATCGCATCGCTATTTGCCGCGACGGGTAAAAACTTCGATCAAGCAAGATGCCAATGCCAGCTCCGTGTAGAACAGCCTCTTTGACCATCGGAAATGTAGACATCTCTATAACGCGATTGAGTTTGATTTTCGATCGTTGCAGACTTTCCTTCAATATCCTCTGGGTCAGAGAGCCCTCTTCGGGAACGATCACGGGAAGGTTTTGAAGAAGCTTAAGCGACAGCGACTTTCGCTCAGCCAAAGGATGGTCATTTCGAAGATAAGCCATGTATTTTGATCTGACGAGCTCAAGTGTGTAAATGCTCTCCACAGATCCTGGATTTGTTATAATAGCAACATCGATATCGCGCTGCTTCACTCGTTCCATTGCAATCGTCCAACTACAAAGCGTGAATGAAATTCTTACGTCTGGGTACCGATGAGAAAATTGAGTAATTAAAGGAAGAGCGGGAGACGGTGCATTTGCGATGATCTTCAAATACCCGGTCCCAAGTGCGCCATAAGACTCGATCTGCTCCGCAACGAGTTGTTCCGCTGTGCACATGCGGTCAGATAGCAGGTAAAGATCCTGTGCTGGCTTTGTCAGCTCTAAGCCTGTCCGCCTGCGTACGAACAGCTGAACCCCCATGGCGCGCTCAAGGTTGCCGATGTGCTGGGTCACTGCGGATTGGGAGATGCCAAGAGCTTTGGCGGCCTTGGAAAAACTGCGCTCACGCGCGGCGTACGTGAAAGCTTCGATTTGGTGAGGGCTGGTACGCATTGGATTGCACTTCTCGCATTGATCGCTTGTGAACAGCGGAACTGCGGATCGACATAAGTCTGGCTAATATTACGTTACATTTCTGTCAATCAGACTTGTTACACCCATCTCCGTCAGCAGTGACGGCGGGGTCGTGACGATGTCTAGCGTGGCGCTTCGAAATATCTCCAAAAGCTTCGGAACCACCGAGGTCTTGAAAAGCATTGATCTGACGATTTCTGACGGTGAGTTTGTGTCGCTCGTGGGCCCTTCGGGTTGCGGGAAATCGACGCTCCTGCGGATCATCGCCGGGCTTGAGCCGCAAACATTCGGCGACGTGTTCATCGGGGACCGCAAGGTCAACTCAGTTCGCCCAAGTGAGCGCGACCTGGCGATGGTCTTCCAATCCTACGCGCTCTACCCGCATCTATCAGTTGAAGAAAACATGATGGTTCCGCTCAAGTTGCGGGATCTCAATGCTTGGGAGCGATTACCGCTCCTGGGACCGCTCATCCCCAGTCGCTGGGGCAAGATGCGGCAGATCCGCGACCAGATCGCTGAAGCCGCCGACACGCTGAAGATGGGCGACCTTCTGAAACGCAAACCCGGTCAGCTTTCAGGAGGACAACGTCAGCGTGTGGCCGTGGGTCGGGCCATGGTTCGCAAACCGGTCGCGTTCCTTATGGACGAACCGTTGTCCAACTTGGATGCCGCGCTGCGCGTACACATGCGGGCAGAGATCGCTGAGCTGCATCGCGACCTCGCGACAACGTTCATCTATGTGACCCACGATCAGGCCGAAGCGCTCACCATGTCGGATCGTATTGCCGTTATGATGGACGGTGAGGTTCTGCAATTTGATACCCCGGACGACGTCTATCGTGATCCGAAGGATCTACGCGTGGCTGAATTTATTGGCTCGCCAAAGATGAACATGCTGCCAGCAACGGTGGACGGCAATGGGGCGACCGAGACGGTTGCTGGGTACCGCCTCAATCGGCGCCTTGATGCAACGTCACAAGCTGTGACGGTTGGGCTGCGGCCGGAGCACCTCGACATTTCGGCGAAAGCGCCAAATGGCCGGGCGTTTCCGGTTACCATTCGGCACAAGGAAAACCTGGGATCGGATTTCTTCGTCCACGCGCGCATAGCGGATACAGACCATTCCCTCGTCGTGCGAACTTCACCCGAGACAGCGCAATCTCGTCCGCTTCAAGGCTCTGCCGAGGTGTGGTCGGAGCGTGAGCAGGCGATTGTGTTTGGTTCCGACAACCGGCGCATTTATTTTGCTGGCGAGGAGGCCTGACTATGGCCATCGCAACAACCCCGACAGGCCCAATGCGCGAGACGCACCCAGCGCGTGGACGGTGGACGCCGTATTTGTTTGCAGCACCTGCATTGATCTTGATGTTTGTGATCTTGATCGCGCCGGTATTTCTCGCAGCAATTCTATCTTTTACCGATTACGGCCTTGGCAACCAGAACGTGTCCTGGGTCGGGACTGATAATTACGACAAGATTTTCAGCCGGTCCCGCTATGAAAAGATGATCGTCGCGACGTTACTTTATGTCGGGATCGTGGTGCCCATTTCCCTCGGGCTCGGGCTCGGCGCAGCGCTGCTGATCAATTCGCTGAGATGGGGCGGGGACATTTACAAGACCGTCTACTTCCTGCCGGTCATGGCCGCATTGCTTGCGATGGCGATCGTTTGGGAGTTCACGTTGCACCCGACGATCGGCATGATCAACGACACACTCACAAGCGGGTGCGAGGTTGGCTGGCTCGGCTGGTTGCGTGCTTGGGCGTGGTACGATCACGGTTGCCGCGAAGGGTTTCCGCTCTGGCTCGGCGACAAGCGCTATGCACTTTGGACGATTTGCTTCATCGGCATCTGGCAGGCGTTCGGTTTCAACATGGTGCTTTATCTCGCCGGGCTGACGTCCATCCCACGAGAGCTTTATCACGCGGCTGAAATGGATGGTGCGAAGTCGGCCTGGGACCGTTTTCGGTTGGTGACCTGGCCGATGCTTGGGCCGACGACAGTGTTCGTCGTGACAATAACAGCAATACGATCGTTCCAAGTATTCGACACCGTCGAAGCAATTTTCCCCGATGGCGGCGGACCTGCAAAATCCGCCTATGTGATGATGTTCGTCATTTTCGAGAAGGGCATCAAGCAGAACCTGATCGGATTGGGCGCGGCGATCACCATGATCTTCCTGGCATTCGTACTGTTGATGACGGTTATTCAATATTGGTTTGTTAATCGGAGGACCCATTATTCATGATTGGTTCTCGCACAAACCTGGGCGAAGCGTTGAAGCACCTCGTGCTCATTCTTGGTGCCCTCATCGTCATTCTGCCGTTCTACGTGATGGTGTCTTACTCGCTGAAGAGCCCGGGCGAGATCGAGCGCAACGAGGGTGGGTTTATCGGCGCCCAGAAACCGATGCTCGACGGACGATGCTTCAAACTGAAGGAGCCGACACGCCAACGCATAGAAACGGCACGCGAGCGATTTGACGGACAGTCTGACGATACGATCCGCCAGACGCTGGAGGCCGAGGCCAACGAGGCCTGCACCTTTACACCGGTTGTGTTTAACTACACGAAAGCGTTCACAGAGAGCCCATTGCCCCGCTATCTGCTGAACGGTCTCATCGTGACGCTGTCGATTTTTTTCATACAAGTGCTTGTTGCACTGCCATGCGCTTACGCGCTGGCCAAGTTGAGGTTTTGGGGGCGAGACGTCGTCTTCGGCCTCGTCTTGTTCTGTCTGCTCATCCCAGTCCACGCGATCGCGTTACCGCTTTATATCGGGCTGGCGAAACTTGGGCTGACCAACTCTTACGCAGCCCTGATCCTGCCGTGGACCATCTCGGTGTTTGGCATCTTCCTGATGCGTCAGTTCTTTCTGACTGTTCCTGAT
>JBCBWJ010000131.1:0-7183 GCA_039817165.1 Pseudomonadota bacterium
GTCTCGAGCTGCAAGGGGTTCAGCCCTCGGGACGCCCGCTCTTCGTTGATCAGCTCCAGCATGTAGAGTTCCAGCGGGTTTGCATATGTCATGTGATTGCGCACTTTCCGTTCAAATTGCTCACAAACCCACCCGTCCTCGCTTGTGCTATGGGGCAAATACGCCATGATTGTGACCAGCCTGGGAAGATACGGAGGAGGCTATGCGGCCAGACCTGCGGTTCTTCGCCAAAGCAGCGCGACAACGTGCCTATTTGGCCGGAACCGTCGAAACATTTCGGCTCATACCTGCCGATTTTGCGTCAATTGCATCGCGAGAAAACGCTTTCCTGCGTGCGCCATTTTTCAAGCCGCACTGAATGGGCGATCACCGAAGAGAAAAGCAATGACTGTTCATCGGTCGAAGCCGACCGAGGTCAAGGCAAAACCAATGGCCGCGTCTAAGCGTTCTGTTGACACGTGACACCGCTGACTAAGGCAAAGGGCTTGGCTGCTTGAGCGGGCAAAAGGCTTGGTCCGGGCCCACATGGCGGCCAAGGCCAAATCACGGCGGCCGACGCAATAAAATTGCAAACCGTCCAGCGCCTTCTTATGATCATCGGCGGGTGGGAGAGAGAGCGGATACGTGAAAAAAGTAATGCGTTCCATAGTCGGCCTTCTGATGCCCATTATCCTTATTGCGGCTGGTGGCGCGATGTTCGGCTGGGGCCTCGACAATGATTGGGATTATGTCGCTTGGGCCGGTATTGGTCTGGTTGTGGCCGGGATCATCTGGGGACTCTTTGTTTGGCTGTTGGTAGACTTGAAGACGTGGTGATCTCACGCTTTACGCAATCAGGACCGCTGGCTTTGCTCTTTTTCATCCTGTGAGAAACAGCAGGCCTGCAACCATCTTGCAGCATCGATTGCTTTGCGCTCGAAGATGCCATTCCCAGCAAGTTCCCAACTGACTTGCATACCATTGGCAATACCGGTAATCCGCACCCGTTGTTCGAAAGAACGACTCAAACGTGGGAGGCGGCGCTTACGCGTAGGCGCACCGGACCACGGGCAAACCTGTCCCGCCATCGCGATGGCGTGGATGCTGTAAAAAGGAGAGGCCTCATGGCCAAGAAACTCGCAGGCAAGATGAAGCTGCAGGTTCCTGCAGGTCAAGCAAACCCGTCCCCCCCCGTGGGACCGGCGCTTGGTCAGCGTGGGATCAACATCATGGAATTCTGCAAGGCGTTCAACGCCAAGACGCAGGACATGGAACCGGGCGCGCCGTGCCCGACCGTCATCACCTACTATCAGGACAAGTCCTTTGAGATGGACATCAAGACGCCGCCCGCGTCCTACTATCTCAAAAAGGCGGCCAAGCTGAAATCCGGCGCGACCAACCCGGGTCGGGATACAGTGGCCAGCGTCAGCGCCAAGCAATTGCGCGAGATCGCGGAAGCCAAATGGAAAGATCTGAACGCAAATGACGTCGAAGCCGCGATGAAGATCATTGCAGGCTCCGCGCGTTCCATGGGCATCGAGGTGAAGTAAGATGGCAAAACTTGGAAAACGTACCCGCGCCGCCCGTGAAGCCTTTGCAGGTAAGTCGGATGTGACCGTGGAAGAGGCCGTCGCCCTCGTAAAGGGCAACGCCAATGCAAAATTCGACGAAACCGTCGAGATCGCGATGAACCTGGGCGTCGATGTGCGCCACGCCGACCAGATGGTTCGCGGCGTCGTGGGCCTGCCCAACGGCACTGGTAAGGACGTGCGCGTCGCTGTCTTTGCCCGTGGTCCCAAGGCCGATGAGGCCAAAGAAGCGGGCGCCGACGTTGTGGGCGCAGAGGATCTGATGGAAACCGTCCAAGGTGGCACCATCGAATTTGACCGCTGCATCGCCACGCCGGACATGATGCCCATCGTGGGTCGTCTTGGCAAAGTGCTTGGCCCGCGCAACCTGATGCCGAACCCCAAAGTGGGCACCGTGACGATGGACGTGGCCGACGCCGTGAAAGCGGCCAAAGGCGGCGAAGTGCAGTTCAAAGCCGTCAAAGGCGGGATCGTTCACGCGGGCGTGGGCAAAGCCTCGTTTGACGAGGCCAAGTTGGTCGAAAACGTGCGCGCTTTCGTGTCTGCCGTGTCCAAAGCCAAACCTACGGGCGTCAAGGGCACTTACATGAAAAAGATTTCGCTGACCTCCACGATGGGGCCGGGCGTATCTATCGAGGTGGACAACGCCGCCTCGGAATAACCTTTCGAAACCATCGAAAACCTAAGGAAAGCCCCGTTGTTGCGGGGCTTTTTCTTTTGTTGTGCGGCCCCTTGGTTTTCTGACCGTGTGGGTGATCGATGTGGCGGATATACCCGAAACTGACGCAAGGGAAACTTTAAGCCCATTGGGCGGATATGCGCCTTGTCACGAAATCGTGAGTGAGTCCCAATCTCCCTGCAATTGAGAGAGACAGACTATGATTCGAAGACGAGATTTCATGAAACGCGCCGCCAGTTTCGCGGCCTTGCCTGTGGTGGGTGCGGTGGCCGGATGTGCTGCGCCGCTCAGCTCCCCGCAATCCTACATCAACGGGGTCGTTGCCCAGGATCGGTTGTCGCCAGTGTTCCGCTGGACCGACATCATGTTGCAGGCCATTCGCAACCAATCCGTTCCGCCACCGCCCGCGACGCGCACTTTTGCGATGGCCCATGTGGCAGGCTTCAACGCGGTCAATTCCATCGAGGGGCATTTCGTACCGACGCTCAACCTCGGCCCTGCACCTGCGGGCGCGGACCCCGCGGCGGCTTACGGCGCGGCCGTTGCCACCGCGCTCAATGACAGTCTGCGCGCCTCTTTTGCGCCGGATCTGTCCCGCTATCTGTCGGACCTGCCGGACAATGGCGGCAAATCGGAAGGCGTTGCCTGGGGCAGGGCCGTGGGTGCCGCCCTCAACCGCTCGCGCTATCAGGACGGGTCGGAACCCTCGCGCGCGGCAGAATATCTTGGCCGCTACCCGCGCCGTCAGGACAATCTGAAATGGTCGCCCACGGGCCCATTCTACCGTGCAGGCTCTCCCGGTCCGCGCTTTGGCACCTTCGCCCGGGGTCTTTTGCCCGGTTGGGGTGCGGTCACGCCATGGCAAATGAAATCAGCCGGTCAGTTCCTCGTGGTGGATTTCCCCGAGGAGCACACCGCCGAATTCCGCCGCCAGCTTGAAAAAATCCGCACGCTTGGCGGCTCCGTCAGCAACATTCGCACGGCAGATCAACGCCAGATCGCGTTCTTCTGGGAGGACGGCCCGCGTGGCGTCACACCCCCCGGCCACTGGCAGATCATCGCGATGGACATCCTGCAGCGTCGGCACATGTCGCTGGCCCAGCAGGCCCACGCCTTCGCGATGCTCAGCTCAAGCCAGGCAGACGCGGCCATCACCACCTGGCACTCCAAATATGTCCATGACGTGGTGCGTCCGGAAACCTATATCCGGCAACGCGCGGCCAACCGGGAACCGGGGTGGAACACGCTCATCCCGACGCCGGGCTTCCCGGCCTACACGTCAGGGCATTCGTGCTTCAGCGCGGTCTCGGCACGGATGATCTGCAACATCATCGGCACGGACCGGGTGTCGTTCTCCTCGGAATCTCCTGATCTTGTGAACTGGCCTGCTGAACTCACCGGCGTGCGCCGGTCGTGGCACAGCCTTTGGGCCGCGGCGGAAGAAGGCGGCGCCAGCCGTGAATTTGGTGGCATCCATTGGGAAGCTGACAACACGCAAGGCCTGCGCGCGGGCAAACTGCTCGCTGATTTCACCTTCCGCAAACTCAACAGAAAGCACGCGTGACATGACACAGTTCACTTTCTCCCGTGTTTTCAAGAACACGGCGCTCTCCATTGTGGCCAGCGTGGCTGTGCTTTTTGGAGCCTCTCAAACCGCTTTGGCCCAAGGACAATCCGGATCACTTCTGAACTACGACAACCTGTCATTCTTTGAAGAAGGCCTCGCCCAAGATGTGGGCGGCGCGACACTGCGGTTCAATTTCCTGATGGATCAGGCCTATATCGACAACCCGCCGAAACTGGCCAACCGCTGGAAGACCACGCTGCAGTTCTCCACCTCGCTGGAAACGGAACTGTCCAACGGCTGGCAAACCGGCATCGCCTATACCGGCATTTTCGACACCGATGATGACGGCAATGATGACCATCTCTATGCGCTGTTCGTCAACGCGCCTTGGGGCACGCTTAGTGCCGGTCGGGTGACGGGTCTTCTGGAAAACACTGTCGCGCGCAAGAACCGGGTGGGCAACGCAACCCTTACCGCCGGGCGCGGCCTCGGTGGGCTCGATCGCACGGGCATCCACTACGTCCAGACCATCAACGCCTACCAGATCCATTTCGCGCTGGACCAGAACGGCGATGCGCAAGGGGCACTGTTCTTTGAAGCCCCTATCGGCATCGGCGCGCACACGTTCGGCATCCGGGGTGGCACGGGTCACTTGCAGGAACGCACGCCCCGCCTGGGCACAGGCGACATCGAGGAGGTTGCAGGATTTTACGGCTATACCCTCGGCTCGCTCAGTGTGGGGTTCGAGTACGGCATCCAGGATATTTCGATCGACGGCACAGTGGGCAGCAACACGCAGCGATATTCGTCCGTGGGCGCCAACTACAAACGCGGGCGCACGTCCTACTCGGTTGAGGCCGGCCGGACAGAGTTTTTAGGCGCGACAGCCCGCTCTGCTGGCATCGGCCTGCGCTACGACATTGCGCGCGGGTTTTCGGGCAATCTGGGTCTGAATTACTCGGATGGTGGCATCCTTGACACCTGGCGCATCCCGGTTTCGATCCGCTACGAATTCTAGGGTCGACTGCAGTCGCGTCATGCGCGCTGTTGCGTCGCCCCTGCGGGTGAAAAGGCGCGCCTGATTGCGGACTGCATCGCCGATATGGGTGCATCCGCCTCGGTGTTTTTGGTCGCCATGACAAGCTTTGACGGCGGCGTTGGGCTGAACCCCAATGCTCCGCCGTCGATGCGCAACCCCGAATGCAGCCCGGACCGCCCCAAAAGGCCGACAGCGATCCCCGCCTCAACTGCGGCAAGAACGCCTGACACGCTTTGACTGGAATAAACCACGCGGTAAGGTTTTCCGCGATGTTCCAAGGATGCAATGGCTGCGTCGCGCCACCAACAGGCGTGATCGAACAAGGCCACGGGCAGGACATCGACCGTGGCAAATTCCCGCTGTTCAGAGCTGACCCAACAGGTCGGGTCCTCGAAAATCAATTCTTCATGGGCTTGCGGCGTTTGAACCTCGTAGACGGCCAGATCCAGGTGCCCTTTCCGAAGCGCGGCGGGAAAGCCCGTGCTGATGGCACAGGTCACGTCCAGATCGACCAGGGGATGCTGTCGCGTAAAGGATGCGATGATCTGGGATAGTTTGGCCTGACCATGGTCATCGGGAATGCCCAGCCGTAGCCTGCCCTCCACGTTGTACTGTGCAATATCCCTGAGTGCGGCATCCAGCCGCGACGTGACATCATTGGCAATCGGCAAAAGACGCCGCCCGGTTTCACTCAGGACAACACCGCGACCATGCCGGTCAAACACGGGCTGATTGAGAACGGCCTCAAGCCGCTTGATCTGAATGCTGATCGCGGATTGCGACCTGCCGACGCGCGCGGCACCGTCCGTCACGCTGCCTGTTTCGGCGACGGCGAGGAAAGTCCGCAAAAGATCGCTGTCCAGATTTTGCATCGTTTTTATGAATACCAGAGATTAAAACTATTCGTTTCATAAATATAACAGAGCCTCCTACGTTGCAACCACCAAGGAGGCGACATGACCGATCAAACCATCCCCACCCGGAAATCCGTGAAAAAGCCCATTCTCTGGGGGCTGTTTATTGCGGTGCTCGCCGCACTCTGCATCGCGATGCCAGATCATGCCGTGAATGCGGCCTGGTTTGTGGTGCGGGGTTTGGCGGTCGTGTCGCCGATTGTCGTTCCGGGGATCATTGTCGCAGCGTGGATCATCGCCAGCGGTGCGGATGCCCATGTCGCCCGTGTGTTTGAGGGAAGGACGCTAAGAACCGTTGTCGCGGCCTCCCTGATTGGGGCGATCACGCCCGTCTGTGGTGTCACTGTCTTGCCTTTGATGACGGGATTGCTCGCCGCTGGTGTGCCGCTGGCGCCGATCATGGCCTTTTGGCTATCATCGCCGATCACCGATCCTGCGATGTTGGCCACGACGGCTGCGACCCTTGGTATGTCGTTCGCCATCGGAAAGACCGTGGCGGCGTTCGGTCTAGGGGTCTTCGGTGGATCCGTGACGGCCCTCTTTTCACGCAAAGGCTGGTCGCTGAACGCATTGCGGGACAATGGACTGGCCCGGCAGTTGAGCGCATCCCGGTGCGGCGAAACACGGCCCTTCGACCCTTTCGTATGGCGCACAAATGAGCGCAGATCTGCGTTTGCCAAACAGTTCGGGGCCACGGCCCGCCTGATCCTGATTTGCCTCATCCCGGCCTTTGCCGCCGAATATGCCCTCAATGCCGCGCTGACGCCTGGTGCCCTGGCGGCCTATGTCGGTGAAGATCAGTGGTGGTCGATCCTCGCGGCGGTGTTTGTCGGCGCGCCGGCCTATATCGACGGCTACGCGGCCTTGCCCCTGACACGTGGTCTGATCGACAATGGGATGGCGCAGGGTGCGGCGATGGCCTTCCTGATTTCGGGCGGCGTGGTCAGCATTTGGGGGGCCATGGCCATTGCCCCGGTTCTGAAGCTGAAGCCGTTTCTGCTCTATCTCATGCTGGCTCTGCTGGGGTCGATCACGGCCGGGTATGTGTTCGAGTGGATTGTCTGAAAACGCATCCGTTCAAAATTGGGCTTCACATCCTGAAAAAACCGGCCTAAAAGCCGCTGCGTTCGGGTTCGGCAATTGCCGCGGCCCGGGCCATTCGTCCAAGACGGTGGGTGCCATCATCCGATGCGCTTAATTCCCTGCCTGAGACGGGATATGAAAGATCAGTTTTCGAACCGCGCACACCTGCGGTCCGTCCGATCTGGCGATGCCCCGTAAAAAAGGACTGCTAACCGCCGATGCGTTCGCATCAGCGTAATTGAGCCGGGGTCGCCTGACTGTGTCTGGTCCCCAAAATTGGAGTGAAACTGTGGATAGAGCCCAGAAAGAGAAAGTGGTCGATGAACTCGGCCA
>JBCBWJ010000132.1:0-7168 GCA_039817165.1 Pseudomonadota bacterium
CATTTTTTCATTCAAGGTCCGGCGTGGCAGGCATAGCTCATCCATAACCGAGGCGATGGAGCCTTTGTGCCGCCGCATCGTATTGTCGATGAGCATACGCTCAAAAGCTTCGACGTACTCCTTGAGCGGTTTGCCTTCGGTGGTCATAACGGGTTGCATTTCTTGATGATCCGACATCAACAGCGATGCAATCGTGCCGCTGCCACGACGGGCTTGCAGAACGGCTCTTTCGGCCACGTTGATCAATTGCCGCACGTTACCGGGCCACGGGGCTTGCAGAAGCTGTGCAGCTTCCTGCGCGTTCACTTGAGGAGCTTCACAGCCGTAATCTTCGGCAAATTGATCCGAAAACCGGGTGAAAAGCGTCAGAATATCCTCGCCTCTTTGGCGCAATGGAGGGATCGTGATGCGCAAGGAGGCGAGACGATAAAAAAGGTCCGGTCGCAGCGCGTCTTCACAGGTTCGATCCTGCTCCTGAAGATTACAGATCGCAACAATGCGAGTTTCGGGTGGGGTGCCCTCATCGTTGATAAAGGTCAGAAGGCGCGCCTGCGCGGCATCCGAGAGCGCTTCAATATCTTCTAGCACCAGGGTGCCGCCGCGCGCCTCCTCCACTGCAGGCAGTTGATTATCTTCTGGGTTCATTGGGCCAAACAGCCGCTTGATCAACGCGTCTTCTTCGAGCGCGGCACAGGGCACAAGGACGAACTTTTTGCCAGCGCGAGCCCCAACGGCATGCAAGGCATGGGCCACAAGCGTTTTTCCGGTGCCGGTTTCCCCGTCGATCAAAACGTGATTGTCTGCCTGTCCCAAATCCAGCACGTCTTCCTTAAGCCGCTCCATCACCGGGCTTGCGCCGATCAGTTTGCGCATCAACTGTCCGCCATCTGACAGTTCACGGCGCAGAGCACGCGCATCCAGCGTCATGCGCCGCGCGTTGGATGCTTTCTTGGCCAACTCGTTCATGCGGTCCGGGTTGAACGGCTTTTCCAGGAAATCAAATGCGCCAATCCGCATAGCTTCTACCGCCATAGGCACATCCCCATGACCGGTTATCATGATCACCGGCAGCGAGCTGTCAGACCCCATCAGCTTCTTGAGGAATTGCATCCCATCCATTCCCGGCATCTTGATATCGGTTACCACAATGCCAGGGTATTCTGGACCCAGAATTTTCAGTGCGTCCTCAGCACTCGGGAAGGCCTCGGTGTCGTACCCTGAAAGGGCCAACCATTGGCTGATCGATTGGCGCATATCCTTTTCGTCATCGACGATGGCTATCTTCATGGCGTTCGGCATATCTGCTCTCCAAACCCTCGGGAATTTGTCCCGACCCGTTACTCTGCAGCGGCAGAGCTTTGCGACAAGATGGGCAGCTGCATCTCAAATACAGCCCCTCCCGCCGCGGCGTTGCGCGCCGTAAGACGCCCACCCAAGTCGTTCACGATGCCAGATGAAATAGCAAGACCGAGACCGACCCCCTCTCCCGGTTCCTTGGTGGTGTAAAAAGGCTCAAAGAGGTTTTCGATATCCTCTAAACCCACACCATTGTCACGCACTGTCAGAGAGGCAGTTTCACCAGCCGCCAGTATGATATCCACTTCTGCCGTAAACACAGATTGAGTGGCATCGAGCGCATTGCGGAGAAGGTTGATCATCACCTGTTCGATGCGCACACGATCACCCATGACGATCACGTCGTCATCCGGTATCGAACGCGTGATCGTCACCTGCCGTTGCCGCAATTGAGGCTCCATCATTGCCAGTGCCGAATGTAGGGCATCGCCCATATTTACAGGGGATAGCTTGTCGCCAGAGGCCCGGGCGTAGGACTTCAACTGACGGGTGATGGCGCCCATACGCTCGATCAGATCATCAATGCGTTGAAAGGATGAAACAGCCTCATCCGGTCGATTGCGGCTGAGCAAAAGTCGCGCACCGGCAAGATAAGTTTTCATCGCAGCCAATGGTTGGTTCAACTCGTGACTCACTGCCGCTGACATCTCGCCGAGCGCCGCCAATTTCGAGCTCTGAGCAAGCGTCTGTTCGGCCACCGCGAGGTTCTCTTGCACCCGCTGCCGCTCGGCGATTTCCCGCTGCAAGCGAATGTTCAATTGGCGAAGCTCTGCCGATTCCCTTTGGGCAACCGCCATGCGCTGCGTCGATTTTCGGTTCAGGAAATAGAAGGCAAGCGCAAGCAAAATCGCAAAGGCCATGATCTCAAGCGCCAGCACACCATTGACCCTTTCGCGCACGCTCGAATAGGTGGTGAAACTGGCAATACGCCAACCTCGAAATGCGATACGCCCGTCGTTACGCATTAACGCCTGACCCCTCAGATAGGCATCGGGCGGCACTGCATTCCAGTCTGCCGTCGCCTGAATTGCGCGTTGTATTGCGCCAGTCGGAGGGGTCGTGATTAACGCTTCCTCGGATGTCATTCCCCGCCATTTGGGTTCCGTCGACAAAATGATACGATCTTGCGTGTCTGTGACCAGAACCGCGTCAGAAATACCAGCCCAGGCTTGCTCGAATTGGTTGAGGTCCACCTCGACGAGGATTACGCCAGCCAAGGCACCTTGCGTTTCAACCCTGCGTGAGTAAAAGAACCTGAAACGACCATTTTCGTCCTGTATCACGTTGAAAATATTATCTTTCGACCTCAAAGCCTCAATGTAGACCGGTGATGATCCGTAGGCTGTGCCAAGGGATTGTCGATCCGTCGATGCCACAACGCGGCCGTCTCGGCCAAGAAGGGTCAACGAAGCCGCAGAAATTTCTTCCTTGAAAGAGATCAAACGCTGTGAAGACAGAGTAAAGTCCGAACTGGTCAATGCCGCAATAAGGGCTGGATCACGGGAAAGAAGCTGAGGCACGATCGCGTTCTGGCGCAGTTCGCTCAAAAGGTTGCCAGCATAGAGTACCAGTCTCAACTCTGCGCGATTGCGCGTTGTCTCTGTGAACCGGTCTGTCAGATAGCGATTGGTCACCACAATTGTAGACACCGCAATGATCAGCAAAACCAAAAGAGACAAGCGCGCCCGCCAACTCAGCGTGCGCATGCGCGCTCTGGCAAGCGCGCGGCTGCGGACCCTGGCCCGCAATTTGGCAATCGTCTCCATGGCGCTAATTTACGGCAGCATGTCGCCTGTCTCAAGCGGTCACGTTCGCACGGTTAGAACACTAAGATGTGCTTGCACGTCAGGCGATTTGAAACTGGCCAACCAGTGACTGGAAAAGAACGCGGCCTTCAACATTGCCGTGAACAGGATCGGCCATGCGCTCTGGATGGGGCATCATGCCCAAAACCCTGCGATTTTCAGACAGGAGCCCCGCGATGTTGTCCAAGGATCCATTTGGGTTATCGACATAGCGGAACGCGACGCGGTTTTGGTCCTCCAGCGCCGCGATGGTTTCTTGGTCAGCAAAGTAGTTGCCGTCATGATGCGCGATCGGAATCGTGATTTGTTCACCATCACTGTATCCAGACGTGTAGGCGCTGTCCGATGTTTCAACTTTAAGATCAATTGCTTTGCAGATGTACTTCAACTTGGCATTGCGTAAGAGCGTGCCTGGTAGAAGGCCTGTTTCGCACAGCACCTGAAAACCGTTACATATGCCCAGAACGAACCCCCCACGCTCAGCATGGGCCTTCACCGCCCTACAAATCGGGGAATTCGCAGCAATTGCACCGCAGCGCAGGTAGTCGCCAAAGGAAAACCCGCCCGGCACACCGACCACATCTACGCCTTCGGGCAAGTCTGTGTCCTTATGCCAGACCATCGATACCTTCGCGCCTGCGGCCTCGAATGCCACCTGCATATCCCGGTCGCAGTTCGATCCGGGGAACACAACAACTGCAGCGTGCATCATGAGATTTCCACCGAATAGCTTTCGATCACAGTGTTCGCGAGCAGCTTTTCGCACATGTCTTTGACGCTTGCCTCGGCTTTTGCCTTGTCTGTTTCTGTCAGGTCCAGCTCTATCACTTTGCCTTGACGAACACCGCCTACGCCGTCGAACCCCAGTGATCCAAGCGCATGGCGCACCGCTTCACCTTGCGGATCCAGAACCCCGTTCTTCAGCATTACATGCACACGTGCTTTCATTGTTTGCCCCCTCAAAGAACCCTGCCGTTACAGGGCCAGAATGGCCACCTGCTCAGTTAATGAGCGTCGGCCGTGAAAGCTGTGTCGCACCTTTGGGCATCACGCCCAGGCGCTTGGCCACCTCGGAATAGGCATCCGTCAGCGACCCAAGATCGCGACGGAACACGTCCTTATCGAGTTTTTGACCTGTCTCGATATCCCAGAGCCTGCAACTGTCCGGGCTAATCTCATCGGCGACAATCAAGCGCATGAAATCGCCCTCGTAAACGCGGCCAATTTCGATTTTGAAATCCACCAGACGTATACCGACGCCATACATAACGCCCGACAGAAAATCATTCACCCGAAGTGCAAGGCTCAAAATGTCGTCCATGTCCTGCTGGCTTGCCCATCCGAAGGCCGCAATATGCTCTTCGGTGACCAGAGGATCACCCAAGTCATCGTCTTTGAGACAGTATTCAACGATTGGACGTGGCAGTTGGGTCCCCTCATCAATGCCCAAACGCTGGGACATTGTGCCAGCCGCATAGTTGCGCACGATTACCTCAAGCGGCACGATTTCGCACGCACGTACAAGCTGCTCACGCATGTTCAGACGCTTCATGAAGTGATTGGGGATGCCGACATTGGTCAACCCCGTCATGAAGTATTCGCTCAGCATATTGTTGAGAACGCCCTTGCCTTCGATCACGTCCTTTTTTTCGGCGTTGAAGGCTGTGGCATCGTCTTTGAAATACTGAACTATGGTGCCGGGTTCAGGCCCCTCAAACAGTGTTTTCGCTTTGCCTTCGTAGATTTTCTTGCGACGCGCCATGAGCCCTCAAAGCTTTGTGTCGCGGGGCCCAATGGCTGCGACGTGCTTGACTGGGTCCTAGGCCATCCTATCCCCCTTTGCAAGACCAACCAAAGAGCGCGTCGAACCCTTGCGCGGCACGGCGGCAGAGGTCATATCTAGTATTATATAAATCAAACCTAGGAGCTGTGCCCGTGTCCACTTTTGATGATCGCGAAAACGCGTTTGAGAACAAATATGCCCACGATCAGGAAATGCAGTTCAAGGCGGAAATGCGCCGCAACAAGCTGGTAGGTCTTTGGGCCGCGGAACTTTTGGGCAAGTCCGGGGATGACGCAAATGCTTATGCGATCGAGGTGGTGAAATCTGACTTCGAAGAAGCAGGCATTGAAGATGTCGTTCGCAAAGTTGCAAGCGACCTCGGCGATCTGGCGAACGCCGACACCATCCGCGCCAAGATGGAAGAGCTTTTGCCTGTTGCAAAGGCTCAAATCATGAATGAGGTCTAGGCGAGCCTCAAGTCGCCATCTCTCGCTCATCAGGGCGCGCCACTGCAGGGTGGTGCGTTTTTTTTATTTTGCGACAACTTGAAAGGTTAAGCGGCTGGAAATGCTCATGAACTAGCCTGTCCATGTGGGTGAATAGGCAAAGCGTGGGTGTCTTTATGCAAGCAAGACAAAGCGCCGGCGCGGGGTTGCGCAGGTTATGGATGGTATCGCGGGTTGGCGTGCCAATTGCAATCGGCGCTTTGTGCTTTTCGCTGGTGCTTGGATACCTCAGCCCAGGAGCTTTCGAGGGGCTGGGTCAGGCTGTTGGTGCCTTGAAGATCTGGCAGTGGCTAGGTGCCATCGCGGCGACTGGTGTCAGTTTTTGGGCCCTCGCGCGCTATGACCTCGTGTTGCATCGACATCTTCAGACGCGAGTTCCGGCCCAGCAGGCCACAGTCACTGGTGCGGCAGCAATTGCCATAGGCCAGACCATAGGGTTTGGCGTCATCAGCAGCGCCTTCGTACGTTGGCGCATGTTGCCGGACCTCAACCTTGTGGAAGCCACCAAATTATCAATGGCTGTAGCTGTGACATTCCTTCTTGGTTTGCTTTTCTCCATGGGTGTGCTTGGTCTGGTCGGTCACTCTGATGTTCTGTCCACGATCACTTCACTCTGTTTCGTTTTTCTATTTATGATCGCTTGCTTACTTGCCTTTCTTCACCCCGTTCTAAGCGTGCGCCATCTCCGCATTGCTCTGCCAAGCGTAAAGGCGTTGCTGATCATAGGCGGACTGACCGTAATTGATGTCGTCTTCGCCGGGATCGCCATCTGGATGCTTTTACCCGTCGGGACCGACCTAAACATTTTGGTACTTCTGCCCGCGTTTATAGTGGCACTTGGTGCGGGAATTGTAACAGGGGCGCCAGGGGGCATTGGCCCATTCGAACTGGTTTTGCTTTTGCTGCTTCCACAGGTGCCGGATCAGGATCTTGTTGTCGCTATTGTCAGCTACAGGTTGGTTTATTACGCCGCACCAACAGTGGTGGCCGCAGGGCTGCTGGCTCGCCCGTTCCCGCGGCGGGAATTGAACTGCAACAGACTTGTCGACTTCAAGAGCGCTGATCTTTTGCACAACAGACATGCTGAAATGGGGTTGCTGCTTCAACCTGGCGCCAAGACTCTGCGCGCACGGGAGGCACGGATCGGCGTGATCATGCCAGGACAGAGCCTCTGTGCCCTGTTCGAACCTCTCCAGGGGACGACAGAGGAATGCCTACGTGTGCTTGAGCATTTGGCCCATCAACGAAACATGAGCGCCCTTTTCTACAAGGCTAATGCACAGCAGGCATGCCGCGCGCGAAGGTTGGGGTGGTCCGTCGTTCATGTCGCCGATGACATGGTGATCAAACTTAGTCGCGACGGCACCAACGGACCGCAATACCGTCAAGTGCGCCGAAAGCTGCGCCAAGCAGACAAGGCGGGTGTCGAGATTGTCATGACCCCTACCCCACCCTGGCACGACATGGCGCAGCTCGACCTTGCTTGGCAGACAAACAATGGTGATGCGCGCACCTTGACGATGGGGCATTTCTGTCCTGAATACCTGCGCCACCAAAAGATCGCCTTGGCCATGCACGAGAAGGTTCTGATCGGTTTTGCCAGTTTTCACATGGGGCACAGTGGTCTTTGCTTAGATTTGATGCGCACGTCCGCCAACGCGCCGAGTGGGACCATGCATGCATTGATCATGGCCGCCATATCCGAGGCGAGAGTCCTC